>NZ_JAUOQC010000013.1:0-104508 GCF_030547495.1 Neptuniibacter sp. 2_MG-2023
CCGATGGGTTCGAGCCGAGCGAAGCGAGACAACGGAGCTTGCGACGGCCCGCAGGGTGAGCGCAGCGAATAATCCCTACAGCGATGTGCCAAAAATAGCCATTTTGATCAATAATTGTACAGATTTAGGGGTGTTTTAAGGTGTCATATGGGAGGGGGTATTGTGATTTCTACAGGTGGAAATTAGACCCCCTATGGGGGAACTTTGGGAAAGGTAAAGGGGGATAAGGGCTCACAAATTTATAACCTAATAATTTCCGACTAACTCTAAAAGCGGTAACATATTGAATAGCCTCAACAAATCTAATGAAATAATATTCTTAACACAATAAACTCATTATGACTCAAATGGATTTAATGGTTATTCAACATGGCTCTAATGGAACGCTACGATCTGTATAGGTTTTTATCCATCTTTCTAAGATCGGATAAGGAAAGGCATATATTGATAGAACTTTATGCAGCAATTCAAATAGAGAACGGGGAGTTCAGGCCTAAATCCGAACAGCATTTAACTGAGCATCTTCGCGGCCTACTTGAGCACTTCTCAGATCATACAATTACTGAACTAATGCAGCTTTTTGCACAACAATTGCAAACCTTAAGCCATGATGAGTTTGTCGATTTAGTTCTTTTTAACAAGCTAACACAAATAGTAGATAAGCATAAAAGCATTGAAAACTGGAACAATCCGAAAAAGAGAAAACCCTCTAGATCGAGTCACCAATCGACGACTAATCCACGCACTGAAGCCTCAATATTAAAGCTCCTTTCTTCAGCTACCGAAGAACAACAATATGTTGCTTCACAATGTAATAGTAGTGACTCAATTGTGCTTCAAGGCTATGCAGGCTGCGGTAAAACCTCAGTATTAGAAATGATTTTCTACGGTGAACCAAACAAGAAACGGGAAACTTTATTCACCGCATTCAATAGGGATATTACTAACAACGTTAACTATAACAACCCTGAACTAGAAAGCCTGACATTCGATCAGCTGGGCTACAAGCTGGGTTTAAAGAAATCCCCTTGGACACGTGAATTCATTACAACGACAAGTATAAATTACCCTGAGTTGTCGGGAATACTAGGCGTTAAAGCGAATAGTGTATTATCTGGATATGAGAATATCTCAGGGCATAAGATCACCCGCCTTGTTTATTCAATCATTGACCAATTTAGTAACAGCTACTCAAACAGCTTTTCTGATAGTTTAATTCCTTCTGAAATAACGATTCCAGAAGCCAGGAAGCAGCTACTAGAGTATGCAACACACTTATGGTCAACAATGATTGCAACACCTGATTTCTTTCAGCATCCCATGATCAAACCGTCCTTCATCACTAAGCACTGGTCAATGGACGGAGGAAAAATACCTCACAGATATTCACGTTTATTTCTTGATGAAGCCCAAGATGTAAATGGTGCATTTACCCGCATAATTGAAAACACTAAAAACTTACAAATTATTACTGCTGGAGATCGGTATCAACAACTATATGGCTGGAGAGGTGCAGTTAATGCTATGGATAAGTTATCCGGTGATCGCCTTGCCGTGACTCACTCATTTAGGTACGGCCCATCCCTATCAGAGCTTTCAAATAATATTCTCAGTCTTATGAGCTCGTCTCCTAGCGAGCTAATCACATCTTATAATCCAAACGCAGATACAAAAATAATTCCATATACTGAGAATCATCCCGAATGCGATGTCGTCTTAGCGAGATCAAGGGCATCAATCTTCGAAATTGCTAGAACTTTAGCTAATGAAAATACAGCCTTTCACCTTAATTTAGATATCCCTGAATGGGCATGGTTACTAGAAAGCGCACTAGCATTATTTAATGACCAATTTTCTACAAACAAACATCGTTTAATATTGCCCCATGACAGCTGGTATCAACTAGAGAGCTGGGCTGAAACAGCAATGGACACCGATCTCCTTACATGCATCAAGATAGTGAAGAAATATGCCTCAACATTAAGTGAAGACCTGCACAAAATTCAGTCTAAAAATGTAGGTCCTAATTATGAAGGCTGCGTGATACTTTCAACAACTCATAAAATTAAAGGCAGAGATTGGGACAATGTAGCTTTAGCTGATGACTTTCTAAACATCATTGACAAAGAAGGGGCAACAACCAAACAAATTGACGATGAGCTATGCATCGTTTACGTTGCTTTAACCCGTGCTAAAAAAGCACTATACATTCCCCATAGACTACATGACTGGATATCTGACCAAGCATCAACAAAGCGGCCTGTATAATCACCAATAAAGATTAGACATGAGGCTTAAATGGCCAAAAAATCCCTACCTAAAGTTGAGGTCGCAACACACCTATATGGGCTAGGAGAGGTTGCTACCCAATCGACAAAAAAACAGCCCTAACGATAATTATCAAATGGTATAAAAAGAAAAAGGGCTAATATAAACCATTGATGAAGGTAGTGCAGATAACTGCCCCTTGTTTGATTAACGCTGCCCTCCATTATGTGTATGCCTAGCATCGCCTAGTTTGGTATGTAAATTTGAAACAAATTTAAAATTATTACGAATAACCTGAAACACACATCGAGACTGTATCCAACACAAATATATAAGGAGAGCTACAACTCCCCCTTTTATAAATGCGTAATACGTTTTGTAGAACGTCGTATCATGGATTAATGCCTTAATTAAAAAGACAAATAACGTAGTAATCATGACTATTGCCGACAATATAATTATATAAACCAAACCTTCGACTCGTTCAGCATCTTTTGTATTCGCAATATAACTTGCATCATCATTGACTATAGATGTAATTGCATTTGGATAAATAAAACCTAACCAAAGTCCAACTATAGTAAAAACAGCAGCCGAAACAGTTTGCAGCATACCAAGAACATCGCTAGCCGATGAAAAAGTTACAGTCTCGTAACACAAAGCTCCAATAGCAATACAAACACTTAGAGATATCAACTCTATAAAAAAACGAGGCAATAAAGCTGCAAAGGCTTCCCGAATGTCAGGGCTCATTTTTTAACATTCTCCAAAATCAATCATGCCGATTTAGTTTTATCATAATCGTCAGAGTCATCTACATGTTTGACTATTTGTGACAACAGCCTCTGGCGAACTGATTTTATCTTATTCAACACAAGTTCAGGGGAGTAATGGTCCTCACCCGATGAGTCATGAATAACCAGCTCCGTCTTAACTGTATATTCAGATAACCATGTTGTTCCACTGCCAGGGCCATCAATCTTAAACCCTATATTATTCCAAGAAGAATCCTCATCCCTAATTTCAAATAATCGATGTAATTCATCAATAGAAGGTGAGCCATCAACTATGACTTCAATCTTTTTCGGCAATTGGCTCGTATGAGAGTCACCAAAGAATGAAGGTAAATATGCACTACCAATTTTCAATAACGGAGTCCGAGTATCCTCAATAAATGATCTAGTAGTGTCTCGAATAACCGTATGGGTTATCTGGCCATGAATACCATCAAGATCCTCTTTAAGTGTATTAAATTTAAGTTCACGGGCTTTGAATTTGAATAAGCAATTGCATGACTCATCCCCTTCTTCAAAGGGAAAGGTAGTAACAGTACTTCTTATTGGGCGAGTAGAGTCTTTTGGGTTCTCTCTCAATATTTCACGCTGTTTCCGACGACCAAAAAGACTATTATTGTTCACGTGATCGCGAACATAAGAAGCTAAACGACCAGTATCCGCAGAAGAATGAGGGAAGCGAATAGAGGCAAATTTATTATGTTCAGGGATGAACCAGTAATAACATGGCTGCCCCCATATAATCTTATCACCATCATGTTCTGCCCCAGCTACTATAGTTTCATTTGCATCTGGCCCAACCTTTGTGCCTTCTTTGATCCCATGAATGCTGCCCGCATGGTCCCCAACAGCGCGATACACTACTATTACAGAATCTTTTGTTAAAGGATCAACAGCCATCCCACGACAATACGTTTTTGCCCTCAAGGGAGCCTTAACAGGGTCCCATGGAAGAGTCTGTTCAATCTTCTTACCGTTCAACCATGAACAAAGATCCTCAAGAACTTCAGTTAGGGTTCCAAACTTATGCTCAGGGTCCTTAGAATTTCTTTTTAAACGATAAAAACCACATTCTTCAATATCAAAAAATGTGAC
This sequence comes from Neptuniibacter sp. 2_MG-2023, assembly GCF_030547495.1. Taxonomy (NCBI): domain Bacteria; kingdom Pseudomonadati; phylum Pseudomonadota; class Gammaproteobacteria; order Oceanospirillales; family Oceanospirillaceae; genus Neptuniibacter; species Neptuniibacter sp. 2_MG-2023. Next base: position 4,158 of record NZ_JAUOQC010000013.1, read on the forward strand.
AAGGCCTCTGTCTTGATCCATAAACATTTATTATTCTGCCTAATTTTGGAAGATGCTGACTAGAGTCAGTAGATAGAGTATCGACAAAGAGGATAAGGCAACATCTTCCAATGATGTGGGGGTTGGTCGTTCCATCAATTCAAGTATTAATATAACAAGATGAGACTTAACCTCCAAGCGAACTAAGGGAAAAGTTTATCTGGCTAGTTATGGGCCCTGAGACATTCATGATGTTTTTTCAATTCTAATCAAGTTGAGCTAGAACCAAGCGATATGCCCTTTCCATGTTGGAAAAATGGTTTTTATCGCTATCTTTCCACACGTAAAAACTTCCTTCCCTTACCTCTTCTATTTTAAAAGAGTCGTGCCAAGGAGATTCTTGCTCAACAAATACTTTAGGCAAAGAGTAACCACAATCATTGAATTGATCTGCGGTGATATCAACAATAAAATCATCTAAGGCAAGCCATGCATGTGTCATTAGCTCTTCATCATCGCCTCCATCTCGCCCTCCCACGTACTCGAAGTCAAACCCATTTTCTTTTAGAAACTCAGCAAGTAGCTCAGAACTGTCGCCACAACATCCCGCAGGAAAACCGGATGTTTGATAGTCTGGATGCTTGTAGAGAGATATCTCATTTGGAAAGCTATTTTGAGGGACTCTTTCTAATGCTCGGCGAAATTGCCCTGCCAAATCATGCAATTTTAATAAATCCATATATTAAACCTACTGTAGTAAATTTTAAGATTCAGATATTAAAAGCAAGCGTGCTTACTTTATAAATACAAGAGGCAGCTAAACAAATTCATGCCCTATTTGCTACTAAGTTTGCTACTAAGATATACTCAATCGATAGGATCTTCAGAGGTAAGCCCTTGATTTCATTAGTCACGGGTTAGATGGCTAGAACCCCGCCATCTCCACTATCGAAGTCTTCAGTTAATCCTACTATGCCTCTGGTGTAGTTGTTACGAACTCCTTAGGCAAATTAGCATATTCACAGTCATTACAGATTAAATCTCCCGTTTGTGCTCCCTTTATTTTTTCTTTCGATATGCTGGTAGAGTGACACTTAGGGCATGTGCGTTTTGAGTCAGTCATTCTTGCGTAACCTTTTAAATTAAATAGCGACACTGGATACCATGCCTCATAGTCGCATATTGTGAAAGGTTAGGGTTGTTTTGGTACACAAACGGTATCACAATTTAAGAAATGAGCTTGATTTTGATTTTGAAGTATCTTATATTTCAATGACTTAGATCCTGTTGGTCGGGGGTTCGAATCCCTCCAGGCGCGCCACTTTTTTATATGTCTCCACATCTTTCAGTTTCCTCCTCACCAAAATTCAGTACACCAAACTGGAGGGTGAGAACCCCCGATGGGTTCGAGCCGAGCGAAGCGAGACAACGGAGCTTGCGACGGCCCGCAGGGTGAGCACAGCGAATAATCCCTCTTTTTTCTTTATGTGTGTTCTTGTTGAGTTGTTGTTGGCTATCTATCCGAGCGCAACAGCGCCCACAAAATCCGTTTGCATGGCGTATTTGTCTGTTGGTCACAATGCAACATCCTATATTTGTCGAGCGGGGTATCACGTATTGGTGTCACAGAGGTCTGTAACAATGTAGATGTCTGTTCTATCTGCTATATTTTACTCAGTAGTGGAGGTTTATTAATTCAAGGAGCAGCTCATGCTGATAACATTTTCAACCGATGCATATAGCAGTATTACGATGTTTGGTGATGTAGGTCTTTCCATGCTAAAAATGATGGGACATAGCGCTACCGTACCTGGCGCAATTCTGGCCGAAGATGTGCCTGAAGCACTGAGCAAGTTATCCGCTGCAATTGATGCGGATAAAAACCAGTCACCCGTGATGGACGAGGATACTGAGGAGGCAGAAGTGAGCATTACCAATCGTGCGCTTCCGCTAATTGAGCTTCTTACTGCTGCTGCGAAGGAAAAATCAGACGTTATGTGGAAATAGTTACAGCACTGGATTACTTTAAGCCTTTAGTGAGGCTTAAGGGTGGAGGTGAAAACATCAACTAAGTATCGGCCTTTTTGCTCTCAGTGTTCGAGAAATAGATACCGCCCTCATTCTCCACCTATATCCAAAACGACAAGGGGAAGTGGTAACCATACAGTTCCCCTTTGTTTTATCTGCTTTTCGATAATCTCTTATGCTTTGGCCACAACTTCAAATACCAAGCAATTAATATGACTGCACCCCATGCTTCAATAGCATACGAGGTAGAACATCATCTAAGTTCTGAACGTCCTTATCTTCAAGTTCGATTAACTTAAAGCCGTATTGTTTATAAATTTCCTGCTTCTGTGCTTTTCTGTGTAGATATTTTGAATCGTTTTCGTAGCCCCAGTACTCGATGTAGACCTTGCCTGTTGGGATGTAGAAGTCGCAGTAGACCTCCTCTTCAATAGGTAGTTTTCGCTCATAGGCATGAACTATTTCAGCCATGTATAACCAATTATCTATTAGCATTTCTGCTTTGGAGCGAACGTAATGTCCATCGGTGGTACGAAGTTTTGCTTCAAATTTGTCACGGAAGTTTGAGTCATCACTCGTTTCTTGTTTTGCTTCTTCGGATGCCGCTTCACCTTGGACTTCGCTAATGGTGGTTTTTAGGGCTTTGTTTTTAGTGATGGATTGGGGCCAAACAACATAAGGGATACCTGAGCGGAAATCTTCTTTTTGTTCACCACCAGCTGCTGTGCCGGAAGAGGTGATGGTCCAGCCTTTGAGTGCTTTATCTATCCAGCCCAGTTCTGACAGGATTGAATTCATTCGATTTGCTGACAGCTTGAAGGTTTTACCGATCACTGTAGCCGTGACAAGTTTTTCCAGACTTGAATTTGTTGGGTTTGAAGATGAGCTTTCGAGTGAGAGGTCTTCGGGCCAAGTAATGTACTTACCGTATTTTGGATGATCAAAATATTGGCCTCCTGCTTTTTCGCCTGCTGGGAGTAACTTCCACTCGTTTCCTGCGCGTTGGATGAAACCACATGCTTCTAACTGTGAAAATAGTTCTTTACCTGATATCGCTCTGTTTTTTGCAAGTGCCGATGTTGAAAGTGTTTTGCTCATACTGAGATGCGTCCTTGAATCCTGTTTATGCGCTCATATCATATCGCACTTTAGGTTCTACTTTGTTTTGACGGTGCCCTAATATTGCTCATTACGTAAAATTGTCTTGAATATTATGCTGACAATTTTCTTTGTGCGGTGCAGTTATCAATTTTAGCTGCCTTTGCATCTATTTACATAGAGGCCCTTGAATTTAAATGAATCGGTCATATTAAGTATTTTGCTGCACTGCACAAAAACATAATGACTTTTGGTTGTAAATTGGTTATTTTATAGGCAGGCCTGTAGGGGTTAGAAAGTGCTAGGTTAGAAAAAGCAAAGATGTTGATCTCAGATCCGCTGTCACTAACTCCTTATAATAAGAGCCTGAATTGTAAATTTGATAAAGATAAAAACATAGCAGAGTAGTTAGTTGTTTATATCTATATAAAGTGACTCGTTTTTGAATTGCGGGGAATGGATATAAGGCAACAGCCAACGTTTTATTAATAAACTTTCACAGCTTGGCTGTGAGGAGATTAAAACATGAGCATACCTACTTCTATGAGCTTGAACGAACTAATAGAGCGGACCCATTCGCTTACTGAAACACATCATGAAATTCTATCGACTTGTGAGTCTATAGAGGAGATTATCTCCCTTAATAACTGGTACTGGAATGCTATGAATTCTCTATGGCAGCAAGCAAATGCACCGGAGTGTGCGGCATGATCTACCATCTAATTAGCCCCTTCCATATTTAATAAGGTTGCTTGATGCCTGTTTTGGCAGGGAGTAACTTGATTAGCGTTTCTACTTTTTTAGGGTTACAAATAATTTATGTGAAGGGGCTATATAAGCCTCCTTATATATGATGCTAAGTAATCTCATTAGTATAAAGTGCCGCGGGATTAGTGTTTTAGTTTGCACTGTAATGTGGATTATTATGAAACGGTATTATTCGCAGTGATGCGATCTCCCTCTAAGTATTTAAACATTGTTATTGAAATGTTTGAGATGACGATCTGGAATTAGCCTTAATAATTATGTGGCTTGTGCCATACGCTTTCGCAAAAAAATCTGCCCTAAAATCTTCTAATTGCCTACTTTTCGAAGACCGCTAACGAGGACTTAATTCACCTTAGGTTCATGTGGATATGCTCAAATCGTAGATGTCTTTTTATGGATGAAGTCTTATTTGAGCTGTCTCGTCCAACCTTAGATACCTAAATTAATCCAATTCGAGTTGATAACTCACGAGGTGAATATAATGGCTGCTAAGTTTGAACTGTACGAAGATAAAGCAGGGGAGTTTCGTTTTAGACTAAAAGCAGGCAATGGCGAGAATATTGGCTCTTCTGAAGGTTATAAAGCTAAAGCTAGCGCTAAAAATGGTATTGAATCAGTTAAAAAGAATGCTGCCCTTGAAGAACGCTACAAAGTGTTTGAGGGTAAAAGTGGTAAGTGGTACTTCAATTTGAAGGCTGGTAATCATGAGGTTATTCTTTCGAGCCAAGGTTACACATCGGAACAGGGTGCTAAAAACGGCACAGAGGCTGTTATGAGAGCTGCATCTGAGGCAGCGACTGTCGAAGTATGATATCCGTGTATCTAAGAGCTTTAATCGGCTCTTAGATACATTTTTTCGCTATTGTATTCCCTTCTTCTTGCCTACTGTTTTCATCGTTATTCATGCCGAGTTTGATCAGATGCTTCGTTGATGTCATGGATGATCTTTGTTTGTGGGTAAGACTGGCAGATCTCGCTTGCCGAGTAAAAATGATTCAATCGCATTTTTATCCACAGGCTGGCTATATAAAAAGCCTTGGACTTCGTTGCAGCCTGCATGAGTGAGAAAGTCCACTTGTTCTTGTGTTTCAACACCTTCTGCAATCACTGTAAGTCCTAGGCTTGCACCTAAAGCAATGACCGCCTTTGAGATGGCCATGTCATCTGTATCGGATGGAATATCGCGGATAAAACTACGATCAATTTTTAATTTATGAATAGGGAGCTTTTTTAGATAACTAAGCGATGAATAGCCCGTTCCAAAGTCGTCAATAGATAAAGTGATGCCAAGGTTTTTGAGTTCGTTCAGTTGTTCTACGGCTCTATCTGCTTCCTGCATAATGTAGCTTTCTGTTACTTCTAGCTCCAGATGGTTGGGAGGTAAGCCGGTTTCTACTAAAACAGCTTTTACAGTGTCGACGAGTTTTCCCCGTTTGATTTGAGGGCCTGCTACATTGACCGCAATGCGACCAAATTCAATGCCCTGATCAAGCCATTTTTTGGCTTGGCTACAGGCTTCAAGTAAAACCCAGTCACCAATCTGAATAATTAAATTGGATTCTTCTGCGAAGGGGATGAATTTACCTGGTGGTATGTTTCCTGCTGATGGGTGTGTCCAACGAATCAATACCTCTAACCCAATGATAGCGTTATCTTGCAAACGTATTTGTGGCTGGAAATTTAGATGAAATTCACTCCTTTCAATGGCTTGATGCAAGCTGGTTTTGAAAAATATATGCTCAAGCGCACTGTTAGTCATATCCTCTCTGTAAAACTGGTAAGTATTACGACCATTGTTTTTTGCCCGGTACATTGCTGCATCAGCATTGCGCAATAGCTCAGTGGAGTTTTGACCGTCTTGAGGGTAAAGGCTAATACCTATACTGGCGGTGACGGAGACAGTATGGTCTGTTAATACAAACTCTTTTTGGAAGGTGTCTAATAATTTTTTTATTACAACAATGAGGTCATCTGTGTGATCAATGTCTTCTAGTAAAAGAATAAATTCATCACCACTAATGCGTGAAACAGAGTCCTCTTCCCGTACGCAGCTTTGCAGCCGTTGTGCTGCTTCTTTCAGTAGTAGATCTCCAATAATGTGACCAAAACTATCATTGATGATCTTGAAGTTATCCAAATCAAAGAAGATAACTGCAACTATGGATTTAGAGCGTTTTGCTCGTTTAATTGCATGATCTAAATGTTCATTTAACAGTAGGCGATTGGGCAGGCCGGTAAGGGCATCGTGATGGGCTAGATGATAAAGTTCTTTTTCCGAACGTTTTATTTCAGTGACATCGCGAATAACGCAAACTAGTTTGTTATCAATGGACATTTGATTTAATCGTGCATCAAAGTACTTTAATTCCCCTTGTATTGTGAGTGCGTAGGTAAATATTTGCATTGTTTGGAAGCGTTCTATCTCATCGAGTTTAGTCTGAAATAGTTGGCTTACATCTGGCGGTAAAACCTCTTGCATCTTTTTGCCGATAAAAGAGCAGGGCTCCATATAAAGCTGACGTTGATTTTGGGCCTGAACATCTAAAATTGTACCGTCAGATTTTAGTTGGAAGTAAATATCAGGTAAGGCTTGAAAGAGGCTTTTGAGTTCAGCTGCATAGTGTAGTTTATCGGCCTCAAACTGTTTACGTTTGGTGATATCTTGCACTATACCCGCCATGCTCTTAATTTGGCCTTTCGCATTGAGTCGATGGCTTCCTGATCCCCAAATCCAACGGATCTCACCGTCTTTACGAAGGATTCTACATTCGAAATCCCAGTCAGATTTATCCTTGATCGATTGCTGGAATTTTTGATCTATTTCGGCTCTATCCTCGGGGACAATATGCTCGAGGAACATCTCATAGGTCCATTCAGGTAATTGACGCTCATATCCAAAGATTTGGTCATGTTGGGGTGAGCGATAAGATGTGTGATCAATTATATTTAGATCCCAGCTCCCTGTTTTACTTTGCTCAAGAACAAAATTTAGGCGGTCGTGAATCTCGAGATTTTTGTTTTCAATTAAACGGCGTTCAGTGGTATCTGTTGCTTGTACGATATAACCAATGAGTGGGCCATCATCTGCTAGGTATAGGCCAGTTGTCGTTGCGTCGGCATAAAAAATAGAGCCATCAATATTATAGATGTCTTCCGTGATAATAGGTGTACGTTGGGAAGCGGCTTGCTTAAAACGGGCTTTCCAAATTTTTTCCCATTCTGGCATTCCTTTCCAAGCTGGGGATTCCCAAAATAACTTTCCAATGTAGTCTTCGCGTTTAGCGCCTTGCCTGTTTAGGACAAGGCGGTTGACCTCCTGTACGCGCCCATCGGGAGATAAAACCGCCATAAATTGAGGTTGTTGATCAAACACCATTTTAAATAGATGCTCAGAGGTGAAATCACTGGTTGAGGTGTTTGATTTTTTTAGTTTCATCCAAGCAGTATTGTAGAGAAATGAGAATTTATAAAGGTTATACATTAAATATATTGTATATATCGGCGCTATGCTTCAATAATGGTCGTCATTTCCTAAATAGATAGAGATTACCCTTGTTGTTTTTGGTGGGTCTTAGCTATAAGGATGGGCTGAGTGTTAACGTTCAGCGTTTATCTAAAAGAACTTGATCATATTGCTCTTGGAAGTGGGTAGCTAACCAGTCCATCAAGGTTTTAATTCTTTGTAATTGGTAGCGAGAAGGAGGACAGATCAACGATAAGGTGGTTGATTGAGCCCAATCGGGCAAGATCTCAATAAGATCGCCGTTATTCATCGCTGTCTGTACGTAAATATCAGGTAGCCTTGCAACGCCTAAGCCTGCTTGGGCCGCTTGTAACATGACCCTGCCATTTGGAATTTTAAAACCTTGTTTAAAATTGATTTTATATTGTTCATTTTGTGTTGAAAATTCCCACTCAGTTACGCTACCGCAAATCATAGGGAGTTGATTAAGCTCCTGAGGATGTAATATCGGTGGGTATTTATGCATTAAGGATGGGCTAGCTACGTAATGGGTCGTTAAGGTATGCAGCTTGCGAGCAATTAGACTGGAGTCTGGTAGGTCTCCCATTCTTATTACAAGATCATATTTATCATTAATAAGGTCAACTCTACGGCTAGAAAAGTCGAGCTCAACGTTAATCTGTGGGTATTCACGCTGAAACCCGATCAGGAGTGGAGCAATAACGTCTTCTCCAATAATCCCACCAACAGAGTTCACTTTTATGGCGCCTTGTAGCTCTTGATTTGTGTGCTGGGCCCACTCTTGTGCTGCATCGAGCTGGTCAAAGCCCTGTTTGCACATCTCATAATATTGAACGCCAACCTCAGATAGGCGCAAAGAGCGCGTGGTCCTATAGAGCAGCTGAACATTCAGTAATTGCTCAAGGTGTGACACTTGCTGGCTCAGACTGGCTTTAGATAGCCCTGTTGCTTCTGCGGCGACTGAAAAGCTGCCATGTTTAGCAACGGCCAAAAAGGAGCGAATACCATTCCAATATATTTTGTTCATTATTTTCAAACAATGTTTTCATATTAGGGTTATTTATCATAACAGTAAGCAAGTTAAAATGGGCACAGATAGTGTTGCCGTGATTTTAATTTTGTGAGAGGTGGATTGTGAAAAAACCATTAGTTGTTATCACTGGTGCGAGTTCCGGTATTGGTGCTGCAATGGCGCGCAGCTTTAATGCTGAGGGATTTCCATTGTTGTTACTGGCAAGGCGTGTAGATCAGCTAGAAGCGCTTCAATTATCAGATACCTTATGTCGGCAGGTTGATGTGAGTGATAGCCAATCTATGTCTGTGGCTATTACCGAAGCTGAAGGGGTTTATGGGCCAGTTGATTGTCTTATCAATAATGCGGGTTGTATGTTGCTAGGGCAGATGGATAGTCAGAACCCTGCTGAATGGAAACAGATGTTTGATGTGAATGTGTTAGGACTATTGAATGGTGTTCATTTGGTGCTGGCTGGGATGAAAGAGAGGCAGTGTGGCACAATCATTAATGTGAGCTCAGTTGCTGGGCGAAAGACCTTTCCTAATCATGCGGCTTATTGCGGTACCAAATTTGCGGTACATGCGATCAGTGAAAATTTACGTGAAGAGGTGGCCGATAAAAATGTTCGTGTTATTACACTGGCACCTGGGGCAGTAGAGACAGAATTGCTTTCTCATACAACGTCGCAGGAGGTTATTGATGGTTATCAAGAGTGGAAAGAGGCTATAGGTGGAGCGATAAGGCCGCAAGATATATCTGCGTCGGCGTTATTTGCTTATCAGCAGCCGCAAAATGTTTGCATTAGAGAGATTGTGATTGCTCCAACAAAGCAAGAGCCTTAATTGCATTCACCCCTGATCTTGTTAAGTGGATCGGGGGCTTTATCTTTATATGCGCGAGCTAAGGTATTGTCGTTAGGCTCGGGCCGAGATAGATGCGTATTTGTCTGTGATGGCAGTAGAGTGGTAATTTCTCTCTAGATAGCCATGCATTTCAGAGATAGATAAGAGTCCAGTCAAACGTTTCCACGTTTGGCGTTTAGTATTCTCTTGCGTTGTAAGCGGTTCATAGCATGCCCAAAGGTCATGTTCTTTACCTGCAAAGCGGGATACACAAAGATCCCCATTTAAATTTTCTAACATAGTAGTAACTCTATAATGCTTCGAATGCCCTATATCCTGAAAACGATAGTGTTTAACGTGCTATTTATCAGGACTGATTCATCTGGAGTCGTGACGACAGCATAAGAGGAACTGAGTAGTCTAATTGACAAAATACAGTGTTGGATAGGGTGTAACGAAGTGATGTTTAGAAAGAGCACAGATTAGCCTGTGCTCTTGACTGTCAAAATTGATTTAACTCAATAGCGACTTATAACGGGCGGATATTTTCAGCCTGAGGGCCTTTCTGGCCTTGAGTTACAGTGAACTCAACCTGTTGACCTTCTTGTAAGCTTTTAAAGCCGTCGCCAGCAATAGCGCTAAAGTGAGCAAAAACATCAGCACCTGATTTTTGTTCGATAAAGCCAAAGCCTTTCTCGTCATTAAACCATTTTACTGTGCCAGTTGTTGTAGTAGACATAATTTTTTTATCCTATTTTCGGAAATATGAGTCCGCCAGAAATTAGGCAGATAAATGCAGGCGTTTTTACTTTGTAAATATGAAAACAGGACGAGGGACTTAGAAAGGTATCGAAATGAGGTGCATAAATAGAGAATAAAGCGTCTTACGAGGTACTACCTTATAGTGCTTCTTTAGCTAGGTCAAATTATATCTTAGTTATTTATTAGAAGGCCATTTGTAAAAGTGTTGATCTAGTCCGCTTCTTAGTAGGCAAAAACCTTGTTACCAGTAATACCATTTCTGTTGAAGTCTGCTAGGCTTATACAGATGTGGAATGCTTGATACGGGAGTTTGGACGTTAGAGTCTTGGTGTGCGCCTAGTGAAGCGAAACAATGATGAATAGGCCTCGAACGATTCTATAACCTCCGTAAACAGCGTAAACTACGCACATCTATTCTTTCTTTACTGACGATCCGTTGGAACTGGAAAAAACAGCTACATATGGCCAACGGTAATACATGAATGTCATAACGGGAAAAGGATCTAGGGTCATTAAGGCATTTATCACGGCATTTTTCATGGTTAGCTTAGCCGCTGGTATAAGAGTATGGCCTTTGCAAGGGCTAGAGTCGGAACTTACGTGGCTGACATTTTATCCTGCTGTGATCGTAGTTGCGATTTATGCGGGGTTTTACGCAGGTTTATTAACAACGTTATTTTCATGTTTGGTGGTCACATTCTTGTGGCCATTATTGTTTTCACATCCTCTAGTAGAGTCTATGTTTGATTTTCTTGATATGGCCATGTTTGCCATCATATCAGGTGCTATGGCGTATTTTTTTAGCCATTTATGCGCCCTTCGTCAAAGGCTCAGAAAGGCTGAGCAGGCGTTAAAGGAATCTGTTGAGCGTGAGCAGTTTATCAGCTCTATTATTGACGCTTCGCCGAGTATGATTGGCTATTGGGGAACCGATCTCCGTTGTTTGTATGCCAATAATGCTTACCAAGAGTGGTTTGAGAAAAAGCCTGAAGAGATTGTAGGGATCGCATTCCAAGATTTGGTTGATGAGGAACTGTTTGCTTTAAATGAGCCTCATATTAGTCGAGCACTTGCCGGTGAGCCACAACGTTTTGAGCGGACTCTCAATAAAGTTGATGGCAGTGATGGGCATATCATCGGGCACTATATTCCAGATTTCGATGATGAGGGCAGGGTCAAAGGGTTTTCGATTTTAGCCAATGAGGTGACTGTTTTTAAAGAAACCGCGGAAGAGCTTGAACTCGCAGCCTGTGTTTTTGAAAATACGTTGGATGGTGTTCTTATTACCGATACAAATGGCGCTATTTTATCAGTGAATCCTGCTTTTACTGATATTACAGGTTATAGCGAAGCAGATGTCATTGGAAAAAACCCTCGTATCCTGCAGTCTAACCGGCATGATGAGCAGTTTTATGTATCAATGTGGGAAGAGATCCAGACGAATAGTCGTTGGAGCGGTGAAATATGGAACCGCCGTAAAGATGGGGACCTTTATTTAGAAAGTATGACCATCAGTATGGTACGTGATGAAAACGGTGAGCCTGTTCGTTATGTGTCGGTATTCAATGATATTACAGCGCTTAGACGTAAAGATGAGCATCTTAAACATTTGGCTTTTCATGATGCTTTGACTGATCTGCCTAATCGCACATTATTGATGGATCGTATCAACCAAAAACTTATCAATTCGAATCGTGAGCAGTTTAGTCTTGCGGTAATGTTTTTAGATCTTGATGGCTTTAAAGCTGTTAATGACCGCTTTGGCCATAACATTGGCGATGGTTTATTAAAAGAGGTTGCCAAGCGCTTACTCGTGTTAGTGCGGGAGTCGGATACAGTTGCGCGAGTGGGTGGTGATGAATTTATGTTTATCCTCAATAACCCTCAGGGCAAAGATGAGGTTGAGTATGTGGCTAAGCGTGTTGTTGAATCCATTAATGAACCCATAAGTGTGTGCAATGATGTGTTGAATATAGGAGCATCTGTCGGTATTGCCATGTTCCCTGATGATGGAAATACGGCTATAGATTTAATCAATAATGCAGATATAGCTATGTATGCTTCTAAACGCTTAGGTAGAAATAATATTAGTTTTTTCTCATCGGATAGATGCATTGCCCAAAAAGGGGGTGGCGGTTCGGGTACTGACCGCTGATTAGTCGTTACACCTGTAAGATCTTTCTACCCCCTCGCTGTTTGATCTAGTTTTTATCTAATAGGGCTTTTATGCTCCTTTTGTCTGTTTGTAAAAGAAAGTTTTCTCTAAAATACTCGAAAAAATCCTAAGGACATCCGATGCAGCTGATTACCCTTACCCCGATTCGAAGCCATCTGAATTTGAAGGTGGGTGTTAATGAACAAAGTCAGGGGTATAAGATATTCCTTGATAGCCTGTCACAGGCTGCTCCTTCTATCCGAGTTCAGCAATTTCGTAATGAAAAAGCCTACGAAAAGATAAATGTAGATGACCGAAATACACTTTGCTTATTTCGACTGAAACAAGATTACCCTGAGTTACAAGCTCAGTTAGATGTTCAGGTTTATAGTAACTGTATGAGTATTGTTTCGATCTGTTTTGATCTTGAAGATACGGAATATGGGAGCGAGCTGGAAGCGTATTTACAGACGAAAACAACCGAGTTAATTGATCGCTTTTATCGAGAGATTCTTTTCCCGTTGCTTAAAAGTCTTCCCCAGTCTGTGCAGCCATCTTATCTGGAAACTGTGGGTAAGTTTACGGGGTTCACGGATATTAACATGCCTTTCACGGGTGACTCTGAGGTGGAGCAGTTGTGGAGCTCAAGTTTAATGCGACTTAGTCATTCCGAAGTGGCAGAGAATAGGCAGGCGATAGTTGATTGGCTACGAGATACGCCTTGCCCTGAAGATGCAAATAAAATAATACGCGGTGAAAAAAACCATGCCCTTTCCTGGCTTCATTATGTCTTAGTGGAAGAACAGAAGGGCGAGCTAGATTACATGCTAGAAGCTATGTGCTTATCTCAGTATGTATATGCAGTGCAAGATGTATGTAATACGCATTTATATCGTGCGATCTCTGATGCATATTTAGAAAATAATACCCATAGTGCAGAGCAAACCTTAGATGGTATTCGTGCAATCACTAGAATGCATACTTGTGCTTACCAAGAAAGTTTAAAATATCTACAGCGGGATAAGAAGCAGCTTATCGAGCAGATTCTCAGTGGGTGGGATTTCAATAAATTAACTGAAAACTCCCAACGTTTATTGGATACCTGCTCTAGTCGTCTTAAAGATATTCATACATCACGTTCAGAAAAAAGCACCTTCTATACCGACCTAATTTTAGTGGGTATAGGTTTTATAAGCTTATTTGATCTTGCTGTATCGCTCTCTCAATATAGCCGCGCATACACATCGAACGCAACGCTCGGTTATCGGGATGTGGAACCGTCCGGATTTTTGACTGAAATAGCGAGTTGGGAAACGGATAACTTGCTGATGTTAAGTTGCGTTATGATTCTTTCATTATTAGGAGGCTATTGGTATGCCAAAAGCCGCTAATTTATTACGTGCTGGGTTAGTAAGTTTTTTATTTTTCTGCTTACCCCTTCAGGCCCAGCCGTTTGCGCCATCAGAGGTCTATACCGCTCACTGGCCTCCTTATGTGAATAAACCCGGTATGGAATTAGGTACAGCATCAAGCATAGTGCAGATGGTTTATTACCAGATGGAGTTGTCACCCTCTTGGCAAGAGCTGGATTATTACTTTAGTTATCAACAGGTGGTAAAAAGCGGTGTTAAGGCCAGCTTCCCCTATTTTTGGACACAGCAGCGTGCGGATGAAGTATTGTTTTCTGCGCCGTTGATGAAGGTTGAGAATGGTGTTTTTTACTCAACACAAAACAATTCAGTTGAGCCAGATCTGACTGACATTAATCACCTAAAAGTGGGCCGAGTGGCTGGCTATAGTTATGGCGAAAAACTAGCTTTTTTACTTAATGATGCGACAGTCTTTAGTGGAGAGGTAATGGCGATTACAGCACTGGTAAAGGGCGAAATAGATCTGTTACCTATCAGTGTCGAAGTTGCACGTAACTTGATACAAGAGTATTACCCCCATCGTATTCACGAATTTAAATTATTAGCAGGGTACAGTTCAAAGGATGCTATCCACCTAATCGCGCCTAAAACTGAGGAAGGTGCTGCGTTTATTACTAACTTTAATACGGCGTTGGCGACTCTAAAGCAGAAAGGGATGATAGACCAAATTTTAAGTGCGCCTAAATTAGGCGGAGGTAGCGGTTATGTCAGGCTTGTCCCAACGGAGGGTTTCCCTGTTGTCACCGGTTTTGAGCTAACCTCAGAGGAGGCTGACAAGCTTTTTTATGTGGTTCCTCAAGGCAGTCGAGCCGTAGTGTTGAGCTGGGATCAGGTTGTATTAAAACCTCATGCCACAGAGAAAATTTTCGACGGTATGATGAATTACTCAAAAGTACGGATTGTAGATGGCCCCCACGCGGGGCGAGAACTCTATGTGCGAAATATGCATTTAGAGGTTGATTAATTAGTGCTTGAATTAACCTTAGGTTGGGCGGGGACCGCCTTATATATATTTGCACATGGATGGATATCGATTTTAAAACGTAGTTCAGATCGTGGTTACTATGTAATCAATTTCTGTGCTGCTGTACTTGTCGTTGTCTCCTCTATGCTTCTCTCATCATGGCAGCCGGTATTGATCAACGCTTTTTGGGCATTGATCAGTCTTGCTGCGCTTTATCGGTATAAGTTGCCGGCACTTTTTCTGACTAACCGCTATCTCGCTTTTCTTGTTTGTATTGTTTTTTGTATTGGCTGTATCTGGTTTTTGCTAGTTGATCAGATGGTTGGGCTATATATCTTGGCATGGAGCTCGGTGATTGCTTTTTGCCTATCTTATTGGCGTTTTTCTAGTCGGCAGTTATCACAAACAGGTTATTTTCTGTTTAGTGCTTATGCTGCTTTTATCCTGTTGCCGCAGCTTTATTTAGATGAAAATTGGCCTGTGTTTTTGTTGGAAGTGTTGTGGGGAAGCTTATCTGTTATTGGTTATTTAAGGCTTAGAGCATGATTAAAGATGCTAAGCCGGTTAGATAAAGATTAGTTAGTGGTTTTTGTAGCGGTGTTTGTGGAACTTTAGATGCTTAAAAGGTCTAAAAGACACTTTATAAAGGATAAAAAAGGCCTTGCTGTTTGAATTGATCTCTTATAGAGATTTATTTGCGAGTGGCTTTATCCTTAGTGAGTAAGGTAAATAAAGCCAAGTAGGAGTGTTTTTTCTTTTAGTGTGCAAAAAAGAGATGAATTTGTAATGTTGTATTTGTGGTTAAGATCTCATGCTTTTTTTGCCAAACTCTTTTTGTAATTCTTCTGCTTTATGGAGTAGTTCTTCAGAACGTTCTAATGCGTCTTTTAAGTTCTGAAAGCAGCGGAAGTTAGTTCTGTTTTTTGGGGTTGATACTAGAGATGGCTCGGATTGTAGCTGCTCAGTTTTACGTAACTTATTACTGTAGCTAATCATATGAAATCAACTCTTAAGTAGTATTTTGTAACACCATAGTCTTTATTTGTTTTTGTGCAAGCTTATATCTAGTTAATTACTACTTATGTAGTATGTTTTGCTTGCTTAGGCGATGTTGGTATTCTTTTTAGGCTTAACTAGAGCGGTTTGTGCATTAGCTATATTAGCTATTTTTAAATTAGAAGTAATCGTTATTGCCGCTCTTTTTGTATAGGGTAAAGCGTTTGAATTTCAGTAAACGGCTTAGCGTATGAAGATAAAACCATGTCAATATTACGGCGATAAAAACGGTTAGTTTTGAAGATGTTTCTTAATTTTAATTTATATGAAGTAGAGTAAGTTTATGTGCTCTATTATTTGTAATATAAGAGTAGTAAAACATAGATATAGACCTGAATTTTTTTAGCTTCTAGAATGAAACAAAAAAGTACAAATCGCGTGACTCTTTTCTTTTTAGTTAGATAAGTGGACGCAGTGTCGCTTTATTTATAGGTATATTTTGATGTTGCGTAATCTTTTTCTAATAATTGGTTCTCTCTTTCTTTGCATGATATTAAGTAGCTGTTCTGAGCCTGAAGCGAATCAGGTGAAGAAGAAAAAAGAGCATCTGGTCCAAATCGTTGCTGCATCAAAAGTTAGTACCTCTATAGAGCGAGAACGAACAGGTACATTGCGAGCCCACCAAGATATACACATCTATAGTCAGGAGGAGGGCAGCATTACGTTCTTCCCTTTTTATGAAGGTGATCAGGTAAAGGCTGGGGATATAGTTGCGCGTCTTGATGATCGTTTGTTAAAAGCACAGTTTAAACGTGCACAAGCCTTACGCAGTAAAGCGGAAAAGGATTTAAAGCGTATCCGCGGCTTAGCGAAACGTAAATTAGCGGCGGAAATAGAATTAACACGGGTTGAAACTGAATTGGCAGTTGCTCAAGCAGACGAGCAGCTTTTAGCGACTCGATTAGATTACACGCAAATAAGAGCACCGATTGATGGGGTTATTAGTGAGCGTTTAACTGAGCAAGGTAATATCGTTGAAAGCTATAGCCATCTATTAACTATCTCCGATCAAAGCTCATTGATTACTGAATTAAATGTATCGGCCTTGTTGATTAATAAACTGCATTTAGGTGATGCGGTTTCTATGACTATTGATGCACTTGCTGGTAGCCAAGATTTAGCAGAACCTTTTGTTAAAGGAAAAATAACCCGTATCTATCCCACCCTTAATCCGGTTACGCGTACCGGGATCGTAGAAATTGCATTGTCTCCTGTACCTAAAGGCGCTCTACCAGGGCAGTTGGCACGGGTTAAATTAAAAACTCAGGAAGCTGTTCGGCTATTGATTCCTTTTGCTGCCCTTAGACGTTCTTCGCAGGGGGAATATGTCTATATTATCGGTGATGATAATCGGACGGAGATTCGACCAGTTGTGAGTGGGTTGAAAATAGGCGAACAAATTGAGATTTTAAGAGGCCTTGAAGAGGGTGAAAGAATAGTAACTCGGGGCTATACGAATTTACGCAATGGTACGCAGGTCAAAGTTATTGCATCGAATACAGCACCTGCAGAACTTAATAACAACCTTCGCATAGACTCTCCTAATGAATAACCATCGTAAAAGCATTGCCAGCTGGTCCATTCGCCATCCTGTTGGGGTGAGTATGATTGCTGCGGCTGTGATTGTCTTGGGATTATTTACACTTAGCCGTTTAGCTATAGATCTTTTACCTAATATTATTTATCCAGAAGTGCGTGTGCGCATTATCGATAGCGGTGTACCTGTTTCTGTGATGGAGGATAAAGTAACTCGCCAGCTTGAAGAGCAATTAGCAATTACAGAAGATGCAATTAGTGTTCAATCTAATACAACGCGCGGGCTCTCAACGGTTGATTTGGCGTTTGATTATGGGAAGGATATTGATATTGCGCTACGCGATGCCAGTACACGATTAGACCGCGCAAAAAGATTTCTTCCCGATAGTATTGATCCTCCCGTTATTTTTAAACTCGATCCATCTCAAATTCCCGTTATGGAGTTTGTTATTAGTTCTCAATTCAGAAACGGGGTCGAGCTTCGCCGTTGGGTAGATGATGTATTTGCTAAATGGTTTTTGAATTTGCCTGGTGTCGCCGCTGCTGAGGTGGGTGGTGGACTAGAGAGAGAAATTCAGATTATTCCTGATCAAAGTCGCTTAGCGGGGTTAGGGCTGAGTTATCAAGATGTTATTGATACTTTGGAAAAATCTAATAGCGATGAGCCCATAGGGCGATTGCAGATGCCCGCCCATGAAATTACGGGTCGTATTAGCGGTCGTCTTAAAAGTGTGGAGGAGATAAGGCAACTTCCAGTGGCCCAGCATGCTGGGAACACCGTCTATCTTAGTGATGTTGCTGAGGTGCTTGATACCCATGAGGATGAGCGTATTAAAGTACGTGCTAATGGTATTGGTGGCATCAAATTATCTATCCAGAAGCAGCCTACAGCTAACACCACGTCAGTAGTTGATGTAGTTCAAGAGCGATTGCGTTGGCTCAAAGAACAGAAAATTTTACCTGAAGATGTCAGTGTAACTACTGTATCTGATCAGTCTGTTTATATTTTTCAATCTTTACAAAATGCTAGTTTAGCGGCCATTAGTGGTGCTTTGTTGGCGATGTCGGTTGTGTATATCTTCCTAGGCAACTTACGTCGCACGCTGATTATTGGTAGCGCTATCCCTATTGCCATTATGTTTACCTGTGTCTTGATGGGGCTCGGTGGGCTAACTTTAAACGTGATGACCTTAGGTGGTTTAGCGTTAGGCGTGGGGATGTTGGTAGACAATACGATTGTGATGTTGGAAAACATATATCGACATCAATGTGAGCACGAAAAGCCTGAGGATGCGGCCTCTGATGCGGCTACAGAGGTAAATGGGGCTATCATCGCCTCCACCTCTACTAACCTGTCTGCGGTATTACCTTTTCTCTTTATTGGTGGGCTGACAGGCTTGTTGTTTCGGGAGCTGATTTTTACTATCTCTGCGGCCATTTTTGCATCAATGATTATTGCGTTAACGCTAGTGCCAGCTTATGCCGCGAAAGTGACTAGTTTGAATACAAACTGGCTGCGTAAGCAGGTGGATAAGGGCGTTAACCACTTGCAGGATTTTTACGCGGTTATCATATCTAAAGTACTTAAAGTGCGTTGGCTTACGGTGGTTTTATTTGTCCTTGGTTTAGCGGCTAGTGTTCCTGTTTTTATGAGTGGTAAACAGATATTTTTGCCGCAACTGGATGATGGGCGTGTTCGAGTGATTGTCTCTGCTGATATTGGTATTTCATTGGAAGAGATGGATGAGAAAGCGCATATAATTGAAAGCTTGTTTGCCAAACAGCCAGAAATCGATACTGTTTTTACTTTAGTAGGTGGTTCCGTATTTGGTCGAACGCAAAGGGAAACACCTAGCCGTACCACCATCATTGCCCAGCTTAAACCTCTATCAGAGCGCTCAGCAAGTAGTCATGAGTGGATGGAGCGTATGAATAAGCAGATAAATGACCTTCAGTTGGCCGGTTTTAAGATTAATATGTCTCAACGAGGTATTCGGGGCATTAGAACAAATAGAGGCGATGATGACCTTAGTTTAAGAATACAAGGTAGTGATAATGAGCAGCTTAAGCTGATTGCTGATGATATCAGCGTGAAAATGGCTAATATCCCAGGTTTGAGTAATATTACCCATTCCGCCGAGGACGAGCAGTTTGAAATTGCCATTACTTTGGATCGAAAGCGGGCCGCACAATTAGGTTTAAATCTACAGGATCTTACTCAAGCCACACAAATTGCTTTGCAAGGTACTGTTGTAAGCGATTTTCTTGAGGGTGATCGATCCTACGATATCCGTCTTCGCTTAGCGCAAACAGAGATAATCTCTCCACAGGATTTAGAGTCTATTATTCTTTTCCCTGCATCGGATGATTCGCCACCGGTCTATCTTGGTACGGTTGCGTCTATTGAATTGTTAGAAACACCCGCTACGATTAAGCGTGATAACCAGATGCGTATTGTTGAGGTAACTGCGTCCTTGACCGGTAATGCTACCTTAGGAGAGGCGGTTCAAGCCTTAGATCAATTAAGAGAGCAGATTGAGCTACCTGCTGGATATACTTTGTATGATGGTGGTTCTAAAAAAGCGTTAGCTGAACAGCAAGAATTAACAGATATTTTATTACTCTTGGCGCTTTTCTTAGTGTTTGTTGTGATGGCTATTCAGTATGAGTCACTAATGAACCCATTAATTATTATTTTGAGTGTGCCATTTGCTTCTGTGGGGGTGGCGTTAGGTATTTATGCATTGGCTCTGCCGCTGTCTATGCCCGTTTGGCTCGGTATGATCATGTTAGTTGGTATTGTAGTGAATAATGCTATCTTAATGGTTGAGTATATTGAGTTGGAACGTGCGCGAGGTGCAGAGTTATCTGAATCGATTGTTACGGCTGCACGATTGCGTTTAAGACCGATTTTAATGACGACATTAAGTACGGTTGTCGGCATGTTGCCTTTGGCTTTAGGTTGGGGCGATGGGGCTGAAATGTTACAGCCCTTGGCTGTGACTGTTGTTTGGGGTCTAAGCTTTTCTATGCTCGTGAGCCTAGTGCTCGTGCCTATTATGTATCATATTTTCCATTCCTTCCGGTTAAAATCATTGCCGGTAGAAACACAAACATCGCTGTAATAAAAATGTGGGGGAGCCGATGCTCTTTTTTAGCTCCCCGCAAATCTATCTTAGTCTTCGCTTTCGATCACAACTTTGCCGAAATGTTTAGCTTGCGCCATCCATTCATAAGCATCGAGTGCCTGAGAGAATGGGAACTTTTTATCAATCTGAGGATGGATCTTATGGGTTTCCATAGCTGAGATTAGCTGCGTAAGCATCTCGGTGCTGCCGACATAAATGCCTTGAATCCGTAATAGGTTGAAAATAGTCATCAAGCTAATGGAGGGGCTTTCAAGTCCGGTCAGAATGCCTATTAGGGAGATCGTTCCATTGGGTTTTACGCAGGCTGAAGATTTTTCAAATGTACCTGCACCACCAACTTCAAGTACGTTATCTACACCTTCTCCGTTAGTGACTTTTAGTACTTCTTCTTCCCAATTTGGATGAGTTTTATAATTGATTGTGTGATCTGCGCCAAGTGTGCGAGCGTGCGCAAGCTTTTCATCACTGGAAGAGGTGATAATCGTCTTGGCACCTAGGGCCTTAGCGATTTGTAATCCAAAGATAGAAACGCCGCCAGTACCTAGAAGTAGAACTGTATGGTTAGGCTTTAATTCACCAACAGAGACAAGTGAATGCCATGCAGTCGTTGCTGCGCAAGGGAGCGTTGCAGCTTCAGCATATGAGAGATAATCAGGGATTTTGACACTACAATCGGCTTTAAGGATAAAGTAGTCGGCAAGCACACCATTTATACTGCCGCCCATTGCAGAATTGAGTCCATCGTCATCAATTTTTCCATCTTTCCAAGCTTGGAAAAAGTTGCCAATAACGCGATCACCTGCTTGAAAGTTGGTGACAGAATCACCTACGCTAACAACTTCGCCTGCACCATCAGAAAGAGGGATGATTGGACGTATATCATTCCTTACATATCCACCCATGGTGATCAGTATGTCACGATAGTTGAGTGAACAGGCTTTCATTTTTACCAAAATTTCATCAGCAGCCGGGGTAGGAATATCTATTTCTACTTGTTGGACCGCATTGATGCCATCAGCAGTCGTTACTTGATAAGCGCGCATTATTTTTCTCCGAACAAGGTGAGTTATTAGGCTTACATGGTAAAGCGTATGCCGCAACCATTTGTCTAAGAATTGGTTCTATTTATCTAAGAACCTGTTCTAAAGTAGGTCTTTGCAATGCTCTTTTATAGAACCTTAATCGACCAAGTTTAACGATCGTTCAATTTCATTGTCAAGGAATATGTCGGAGGTCGGATGGGTTATAAAAATACTAGGTAGATCTATCAGAAGAGAATAATGCTAAAGAAAAGTTATTTTTTTAAAAAAGGGGCTTGATTCGCCGATAAAAAATCCCTAAGATTCGCGTCCTCAGTGTGCCGGTATAGCTCAGTTGGTAGAGCAACTGACTTGTAATCAGTAGGTCCGGGGTTCGACTCCTCGTGCCGGCACCATTTTTTTCCTTGTTCTAGGAAAGTTCTTCAATCACTTTATTACGTCCTTAAACTATATCTATATGTTTAGATTACCAGCTGTTTAGGCGTCTACTTGATTAAGTTCACTATCGGCACTGTTGTGATTAATCGCTTCGGCTTCTGCAGCATCTAAGCTAATGGTTTTATTTCGGCCGCTGTTTTTTGCGGTATATAGCGCGACATCCGCTCGCTTTATAGAGTTTTTGATATCATCATCATGGCTAAGCTGAGTAACTCCGAATGATGCAGTGATCGTTAGTGCGTTCCCTTGATGTATGAAAGGTGTGCTTTCTAGTTTTTTACGTACCCGTTCAATGACTTTTTTCGCATTTTCTAAATTTAAGTTAGGCATAACGAAAAGAAATTCTTCACCGCCAAAGCGTGCAACAGAATCATGCTTTCTTATTGTTGTATTAAATATAAAGGCGACATGTTCTAAAACTAAATCCCCTAAGTCGTGACCATAGGTGTCATTAAAGTCCTTAAACTTATCTATATCACCTAAGGCAATACAGCAGTCGGAGTGGTTTGTTTGCTGAATACGTGCCTTTTCATGGGCCAACAGCATATTTGCACTTCTGCGATTAAGTAATTTGGTTGTAGGGTCAAATTGGTATTTACTGATGACTGAGAATTCCAACATTGAAAGCACTTCATTAAAAAAGTTACGTTGGATCTCTAAGAAATCATCATATTTCTGCTCGTCAAATTGTTGGGTCTTTTCGAGAGAGACTAACAACATTCGTGCTTGGTCATGAAGGGCTTTATGGAGTTGGTCAATTCTTGTAAATGCGTGAGTCTGGAAATCTTTGTCTTTTAATATTGAGTCTATCCATAGGCCAAAATTACAATACTGGTGCGCATCTTCAGCAATAAATGAAGGCTCATCTATTGGCTTGCGTGCTGCAATCGCTAGGCTGATTTTATGCATCCAGTGATGATGATCGGCCAAGGCTGTTTTGATCTCATTAGATAGCCGTTCAACATCTGCTTGATCTCGGCGCTCTAGTAGTGATTCGAACATTTGGTTTTCGCTCTGTTTTTTATTAAAACATACCCTACTCTAATGCTAGTTGGTATGAATGAGGCCGCCAATATATCCGTGTGATAATGTGATTGAGATCAGTAAGGGTTAAATCATTTTTTGGAAAGTGGCCCAAACTATGTCCGGTGTTAACGGAGCAAAAACGGCAGGTTCAGCTTTGTGTGTGTTGAGAGGATAATTTTTAGCTTCTAAGCATTGCTGATTTTTGCCGTAACCACCCACTAAGCCGGGGTCGGTTGGGCCAAAAAGTATTAAGTTGGGTGTATCAAGCGCGGCAGCGAGGTGAGATAAGCCTGTATCTACTGAAACACACCCTGTGGCACTAACAAGCACAGTTGCTATTTCTGACAGCGATAGTTTAGGGAGAACCTCTACGTGTGGTTGGTTGTGCGCTAAGCGCTCGGCACGCTCTTTCTCTGCTTCACTACCCCAAGGGAGTTTAATCTTCCAATCACTGGCTTTTTCGATGAGTGAGATCCAATACTCTTCAGGCCAATGCTTATCAAATCGAGTTGTACTGTGTTGGAATACTAAATAGGGCTCTGTCGGTGATGTTGGTACAAAATGTTGGCGAATGGAAAAATCACCTAGCTGCTTAGGTAGGGGGTAATTTAGAGCTTTGGCAAATAATTGACGTATACGCTCGACAGCATGTAGGTTTTTATCTACATAGATGGGGTTGTCGTAAAAGCGGGCTGCCAGCGGTTCTTTAGCAGACTCTTTATCTAAGCCATAGCTGGGGCCGTGGGCAAGTTTAGAAACTAGAAGCGCGCTTTTTAATAGTCCTTGAGCATCAATAACAAAATCGTAATTTTGTGCCTGTAATTGAGCTTTATAAGCTGACCATTCACCCTTTTTTAAGGTTTGAATAATGCTTTTGCGCCACCGTCTAATCGCAACAGGAATGACGTGATCCACTTTGGGATGCCAATGGGGGATCTCTTGAAACCCCTCCTCCACTACCCAATCAAAGCGAATATCAGGATAGGCAGCAGCGGCATCAGTTAATGCAGGAAGTGTATGGATGACATCGCCCATAGAGGAAGTTTTTACGATCAGTACTTTCATTATTTTAACCACTGTTGCAGTGCTGTATAAGCCATATCTGGGCTGATATCGATGAGGCTTTGATGGTAGCCTTGGTCTGCATCGCCTTTTCTTATTTTGTGAAAACCATCAATCAAGCGGATTATTTCTGCTTGTTGAGATAGCGGCGGGGTGAAGCCTGGGCTGGTGGGCCCATAAAGAGCTACTAGCGGTGTATTAACGGCTGCTGCAATATGCATTAGGCCTGAATCGTTACTGACAGCCGCTTTACACTGCGAAATGAGGTCGATCGCTTGGGGTAAGCTGGTCTCTCCGGCTAGATTATGGCAGCTTGCTTGTTCGTTGCTTGTTAGCTGGTTCTGTATTTGTTGGCAGGTATCTTGGTCTTTTGCTGAGCCAAATAACCAAATCTGATAGCCATCGGCAATTAGTTTTTTCGCGAGTGACGCATAATGGTAATCGGGCCAACGTTTAGCCGGGCCAAATTCTGCACCTGGGCAGAAAGCAATGGCTTGATCGGTTGTAAGGCTGAACTGCTCTAAAGCTTTTATACGCTGTTCATCGTCTACGGTAAGGCGTGGATAGAGTATGTTATCTAATGCTAAGGCTGACGCTTCTGATGGTTGTGATAAAGCGACATAACGTTGGACCATCAAGGGAAATGCGTCTTTATCTAATACGCGTAGATTATTTAGCAATCCATAGCGCATCTCCCCACGCCATCCTGTGCGTGTTGGGATCTTCGCAAACCAAGGGATTAATGCGGACTTTAAGGAGTTGGGCAGTATAAATGCTTGCTCATAGCCTGTTTGAGCGAGTTGTTTGCCAATTTTTTTCCTCAGTGACCATTGTAAACTACCATGGCCTACCGGCATCTCAATTGCTTGATTGATCTCGGGCATTCTAGCTAAAACAGGACGGCACCAGTTAGGCGCTAATACATCGATTTCTCGTGCAGGGTTTTGTTGCTTTAGATGCTTGTAGAGTGATTGACTCATCAGCATATCGCCAACCCATGAAGGTCCGATAATCAGTGTTTTCATTTGAAGCGACCTAGCATTTGATAAGTAAACGCAGCATTAGCAAACATAATCTAAGGCTCATTGTGGTTTGTTGGTTTTAGACGACGATCAAAAATAGCTCGATATTCTGCGGCCATCTCTTTATAGGGAATGATGGTGTTTCCATCAGTCAGCGTAGCGCTTTGTCGATCAAAATCGATATAGATATAGCTGAGGGTCGGCATAATAAGAACCGCATTTGGCTCATTGTGGAGCGTTTTCATATAAGCGGATACGACACGTAACCTTGTTGGGTCGATCGCCGTTCTCAAATCGATGCCGTTGATTTCTGATACAGGTTCAATCTGCATTAAATTGATAATAGTTGCAAAAATATCCGCTTGGCTAACCGGCGCCGTTTCATTGATTCTCAGTGTTTCCAAGAACTCTGCCGGTGGGAATACCATTAGCGGGTTGTGTATAACGCCGGACCCATAGCCTGAGTTGAACGATGTTTTGTTGTGGGAGATATCTTGGCCATGATCGGAAGAATAGAATACCCAGGCATTTGGGTCACGCTGCCTGATATTTTTGACCAATGTCTCAAGGTATAGGTCTGTGTATAACACAGTGTTGTCGTAGGCATTAATACCGTTAGGCTTCTCTTCTGGAAGGAATTTTTTGATCGACTCAGGCGAGTGGTTGCTATAGGGGTAATGACTACCGTTCATCTGCGCCACTAAAAGCATAGGTGCTTTTTGATGATCACCTAATGATGCGTCAAGGAAGGGAATAATACCTTCTTTAAGTACTTTCATATCATCCGCCCCTTCTGAGACGGAAACTGAGACGCTGAAGTCTGTACCTGGTTTGTAGAAATCTAAGTCTTGATCAACAAATATTTGATCTACATTTCGCCACTGAAAGTCTTGAGCCGTTATTAACGCCGTTCTGTATCCCGCCGCTTTGGCGTAATTGAAAATAGTGGGGCTACTATAGACGAGGCCGTGAGGATCGATTCCTTGTAAGCCTGTGAGCATATAAGGCACTGAGCTAAGTGTACGTGTGCCTATACTGACTGCATTGCGATACAACAGCATCTCGCCACGTTCCATCATCCCTTGTAATCTTGGTGTTGTTTGCCGTTCATATCCGGCAATACCTGTGTGATCTAGGGTAAGGGATTCACCAACTACAAAAACTATATTGGGTGCGTTACTGGCGGGTTCTTGAGCGGTTAAGACTGGTTTGTCAGCTAACTTGCCTTCAAAGGCATTTCTTTCGATAAGGTTAGGAAACACGCCAGCGTAGGCGACTGAACTAAATTGATATTTGCTAATGCCATACCAGCTAAATGAGACAAGTAAAAAGAACAGTGATGCAACAATAAAGCTACCGCCTCTAACCCACCATTTAGGTTTGAGGTTTAAGCGGAAAAGTAACATTAAGAGCGGGAGCTCTATCGCAAGTAATAAGATCGGTTTGAATATAATGGCGTTATCAAGCCATAACTCTAAGGTCAGTAAGGGATCGGCAGCGACAAACCGTAGGTCAAAGACCGTGACAAAATTTCGATAAATGGAAAAGTAAGATTGTTGGGCGATTTGGGTGCCCAAGATAAAAAACAGAAATATAGATCGAACCGGGCCGTTTTTACTTGGCGAGATGATCAGCATAAGGAGCAATAATGAGATTAGGCTGAAGCTATAATTAACCCAAAACCGTTTTCCCTCCCAATTTTCTATGAGCCAGTTTATATCGCGAACTAACAATAGATCACATAGCGCGAGACAAAGAAAAATAACTAGGAATGCACGTTTGGGTGCAGATCTTCCTAGGTTTACTAGCTTAATGAATAATTGTTCCATTGTTTCTCGATTAAAGGTTGTTTTTATTTATCTAAAAGCAACCGAGTAAAATAAGGTCTTGGCTCACGCTGATGGTGGCCTTGTTTGGTAAATTGGGCCAAAGAATCGATTATTTAAAGTTGAGAATCATACAATAATTAGCAAAAAACACCCAATTTCTATGCAAAAATAGGGCTAGAGCGTTTTTTTTATAGAAGAGGGCAAGTTAGCGGCTGAGGTAATTCCAATTTGTTCTATTGAGGATTAGAATGTCAGCCCTATTTACACTCATCATGTTTCATCTCTGTCGCTGTCCCTATTATGAGGGGATTTATCGGCACAGCGGGTAATTAATTAAAGGAAGGTATCATGGCTACTGCATTTGGCTCCGTTTTTATGCCGGAAATGTCAATCACTTGGTTTGACGGTTCAAGCTGGAGTGCGGTCGAAATGGTCCCGAGTAATAGCATTCAGTTACATCCGGGTGCTCATGCGTTGCATTATGCGAGTACCTGTTTCGAAGGTCTTAAAGCATTTAAACATGCGGATGGTTCAGTTAAGGTCTTCCGGATTGATCGTAATGTGGCGCGCTTAGCGCAAAGTGCACGTTTGTTGGCACTACCTGAATTAGATGAAGCTTTTGTCACTCAGATGATTTTAGATACGGTTAAACGTTTTGCGTCTGATGTGCCACAGCCTCCGGGTTCAATGTATATTCGTCCTACATTGTTTGGTACTGAGCCCGCTGTAGGTAAAGCCGCCGCACCTTCTGAAACCGCTTGTTTTTATGTGTTGTTATCGCCGGTAGGGGATTATTTTGCGGGTGGTGATCGTGCGTTACGTATTTTGGTAGAA
The DNA here is from genome assembly GCF_030547495.1 of Neptuniibacter sp. 2_MG-2023. Taxonomy (NCBI): domain Bacteria; kingdom Pseudomonadati; phylum Pseudomonadota; class Gammaproteobacteria; order Oceanospirillales; family Oceanospirillaceae; genus Neptuniibacter; species Neptuniibacter sp. 2_MG-2023. The sequence goes on from NZ_JAUOQC010000013.1 coordinate 31,675, forward strand.
GATCAAGGCCTGCGCTGCGCACCTCATAATGGCATGATCAAAAGTGGTGGTAACTACGCGAGTGCGCTTTTACCCACCATGAAAGCTAAAGCGGAACATAAGGTCGATCAGGTTTTATTCTGTCCAAATGGGGATGTTCAGGAAACCGGCGCGGCAAACTTCCTATTAATTGATGGTGATGAAGTGATCACCCGCTCCCTTGATGATAGTTTCTTGCACGGCGTTACCCGTGATAGCGTTTTAACGATTGCTCGCGATTTAGGTATGAAAGTTTCTGAGCGTACAATTACCGTTGATGAGATGCTTGAACGCATCAAAAAGCCGGGTTGTGAAGCTGCTTTGTCAGGCACTGCTGCTGTTCTAGCACCTGTTGGTACTATGGTTTACCAAGATAAAGAATACAAAGTAGGTAACGGTGGTATTGGTGAAACTACCGTTAAACTACGTACCGCTCTGAATGATATTCAGTGGGGTAAAGCTGAAGATAAGCACGGTTGGTTGACCGACGTTTAATCTAAGTTGTTTTCATTATAAAAAGGCGGACTTTGAAAAAAGTCCGCCTTTTTTGTTATTTGTTGATCACTTTCTGCCAAATCGTGGCGACCGTTTCTCTAAGGTCTTTCATCTCTGAAGCTGATATCGTATTTGATAGGTCTTGCATTGATTGTTTATGGCCTACGGCACGATAAGCTTTGTAGGCTTCTCGTAGTGTTTCAGTCTCTTGTTCTTCCAGTAGACCTACATTCTCAACGGCATCCAAAATGCGGATATTATCGGTGAACTGGTACAGTTCGGGGTATTGATTTGAGTAATTGAGTACGAGGTACTGTACTAAAAACTCAATATCTACAATGCCGCCTCGATCATGTTTTAAATGAAAAACTTGATCGCTTTCGCTCTCTTTACTGCCTAAATGCTGACGCATTTTTTCACGCATCTCAGTGACATCAGCTAGCAACTGCTCGGTATTACGTTTCTTGCTGAGAATTTCAGCACGAACTAATTCGAAACGTGTTTGTAGTGCTTTATCGCCAGCGACGACCCGTGCACGTACTAAAGCTTGGTGCTCCCATGTCCATGCCTCTTTCTGTTGGTATTCAGCAAAGGCTTTTAATGAGCTGACTAACAAGCCTGAGTTTCCTGAAGGGCGAAGTCGCATATCCACTTCATATAACTGACCTGAAGTAGTGAAGGTGTTGAGTATATGGATGATTTTTTGCCCTAAACGGGTATAAAAAACGGCATTGGCGATCTGTTTTTCGCCATCAGTAAAGAGGTTAGGGTCTGCATCATGGATAAAGACAAGATCTAAATCTGATCCATAGGAAAGTTCTATGCCGCCCATTTTACCGTAGCCTAAAACGATAAAGTCAGGATTGCAGGGAACGCCGGCTGTTTTTTGTGGTAAACCGTGCTTTTCAGTCATTAGTCTCCAAGCGATATCAACAACCGCTTCGAGAATAACTTCAGCCGTCCAGGTTAAGTAATCACTTACTTTCATTAGAGGAAGGGCGCCGGTTATCTCTGATGCTGCAACTTTTAATACATGGGCATTTTTGAAGTAACGTAACGCATCCATGAGTTGCTCGGTATCTTCTTCAGGTATACGTAATAGCTGCTGGCGTAGCTCACTATCTAGCTGTTGCTTGTCAGTAGGAGTGTAAAGTGTGTTTTGATCGATCAGCTCATCAAGTAATATAGGCTGTGTTTTTAGTTTCTCTGAAAACCAGTTTGAAGCCGAGCAGAGCTTAACGAGTTGCTGTAGGGCGTTGGGGTTTTCAGCTAAGAGGACTAAGTAAGCTGAGCGGCGTAGTATCGCCTGAATTAACTCAAAAACGCGGCTTAATGTTTCAGTTGGGTTGTCAGTTTTAGTCACTTCTTGAAAAAGAGCGGGTAGCACTAAGAGTAAACGTTCTTGTGCTATTTTCTGGAGCATTTGTACTGTCTTTGATTGGCGTAGGCTATCAATAAGTGCCCACGCCTTTTCTGGGGTATCAAAACCTTGTTCTTTTAAAATGGCTTCTGCTTGAATGTTTTCTAGCTCGTCTTTCCAGAGGGATAACCATAACTGCTGATCGGTTAAAGTCTGTTCTGGGTCTTCCTCTTCGCAAGGAGCGATCAGATCAGCAAAGTGCTGACGCACATTTTCCCGCTGTTCTTCGAGGCTGTTTAAAAAGGCGTCCCATGTGCTAAATCCCATGCTAAATGCAAGTCTGAGTTGTTCTACCTCTGTTGTAGGAAGCTCTTGAGTTTGTTTGTCAGCAACTGCTTGAATAGCATGCTCTGTATTACGTAAAAATTCATAAGCTTGCATTAGTTCATCAGACGCGACTTGAGGCATACCAACCGCTTCAGGTAGGAGAGGGAGAATGTTGCATAACTCCCGTTGTTGTAACCTTGAATCTCTGCCACCACGTAAAAGCTGGAATACTTGCGCGATAAATTCAACTTCACGTATGCCGCCTGAACCGAGTTTAACGTTATTGTTTAACCCTTTGCGACGGACTTCACGATTGATCATATCCTTCATTTCCCTTAGGGAATCAAAGGCGCTGAAGTCTATATATTTTCGATAGACAAAGGGACGAAGAATCCCCATAAGTTCATTGCCTGCATCTTTGTCGCCAGCCATGACGCGAGCTTTGATCATCGCGTAGCGTTCCCACTCACGGCCATGTTCTTGATAGTAGCCTTCCATCGCATCAAAGCTAATGGCCAAAGGCCCCGCCGATCCGAAGGGCCGTAAACGCATATCTACACGAAAAACAAAGCCATCGATGGTGGTATTATCAAGCGCTTGAATCAGCTTTTTACCTAGGCGAATAAAGAAATCCTGATTATCTAGGCATTTTTTACTGCCTTGGGTTTCGCCATTCTCTGGATAAACAAAGATCAGATCTATATCTGATGAGAGGTTGAGTTCATTAGCACCGAGTTTCCCCATGCCAAGTACCACCATACGTTGTGGCTCTTTGCTCTCTCTACCTATAGGTGTTCCCCAGCGTTCACTGGCTTGCTGATATAACCAGTTCATGGTTTGTTCTACACAGGCGTCGGCTAACCAGGAGAGTTCGCGGGTGGTTGTGCGCATATCGCTGAAACGGTTTAGATCTCGCCAGATCAAGCGTACTTGTTCGCGTTGCCTAAAGCAGCGTACGGCTTTATGCAGTTGCTCTTCAGTTTCTAATGGTGCAAAGAGTGATTTTAAACTGTTTTGATAGTGATCCTCATCATAGGCGGAATATAGGTCACCACTGGTGAGTAGTTCAGGAAGCATTTCAGGGTGACGACTCAGCTGTTCAGCAACAAATGTGCTACCCGTTAATGTTCGGGTTAAGTCATCGGCAAAGGATGTAGGGGATGACTTAATTTGCTCTAAGACAGGCGCAACTTGATCCCAGTTTTGTTGTAAGAGGGGGTGTAGCGCTTCGGGTAGTTGTTCCATCTGCGGTTTCAGCATGAGTAATATGGCTCCTGAGAAGAATCCCTTAATCGTATCAGTGCTCGTTTGCCCAGTTCCTGATTGTGATCAGGCGCTGGGCGATGATTAAATATTTATTTATCAAATAGCGTTTGCTTAGCGAGCTGTTTGTGATGCTCATTCCAGCGGCTGCGCCAAGTTTGCTCGATTAATTGTTCTGAAATTAATAGAGCAAGTACGCCGGGCTCTGCTGTTTGTAATAGGACATTGATTCTGGCTGCAGCTTGTTCTGCTTGCTGTTTGAACCAACGGTTATCCTTATGGCCTGAGAGTAACGCTGTTCTACGCCATGCGTCTATATCTCTAAGTTGGCGTATTAATTTGGTGAGTAGTTTATCTATTACGCCATCGGGTTCTGCTGGAATAATACTGCTAAAGCTTTCATAGCATGCACTTACATTTCTCAATGACTCGAGGGCAAGAGGTATGAATTTCCAGTTATTGGTAAAGTGCCAAGCTTCAAAGTAGCGAGGCCACAAGCTAAGTTCATTTTTTAGCAGTTTAATGAAGGCTTGTTCAAGGCTCGTGTCGGCATCCAGCTGTGCTGAGGTGCGATGGACCTCATAGTTGTCCGGTTGCAATAAACGGTAGCCGCGCTCTGCTTTACTTACATCACTAATATAGAGCGGCACATGCTTAGCTAATTTAAGAGCGAATTTTACTAACTCTGATCCATTACCTTCTAGTAATTCGATCTCCAATTCGCAGATGGTGTCTTCTTTTCCGGCCGCGGTTACAGTGCCTTGATCTAATGCTATCTCTGCTTTTAATACCTGTCCTTGGCTATCTAAGCTATCTAAGATCCAAGTCGTGCGTTGGAAGTTGGTTGTAAATATTGGCGCTATATTACTCTGTAGGGTTTTACTATCGAGCGCTTTTGGCCATTCAGCAGAGGCGAGTAGCTGGAAATCTAATTCCGGTGAGTTGAGCAGCCACTCCCACTCATTTCTGCTGTGCAAGCCCGCTTCTGAGCTGCCACTGCTTTTGAGTGTTTGGATGAGTTGCTCCCCTTTCTTACGAATGCGTAATGCTACTTTATGTTGTGTGAGCAACTGGTCAGGGGTGTCATAGTAGGTGTTGCCCAATTGCTCTGTTTTTAGCTCTCGAATCTGTTGAGACCTAAACAGCGGTTGACGCTTTAGGGATTCAATATGGTGTGGGCTTAAGGTTAGTTTGAGCTCTACTTCAAGTGCCATCGTTTGATTCTCTATACTCTGGAGTTAGGGAATTGTCTTTATTCTTTTTATTATTGTTTAAGATTTAGACCTCGCTTAGATTAATGCGGGTGGTCTAATATGGTGCAGTTTACCTCAGCTGCAGCGGGAAAACCCTATCTAAACTAAACTGCTCGGCTTAAAATGTTTTTTAGACGTTATCCGCCATGATAATTATATTAAAGGCGTTAAATCTATCTTTGTTTGGAGTCACTGATGTCGAAGAAATGCCCTGATCTGGTCACTATGTTGTCGCAGTTGATCGCAAGTCCCTCGGTCAGTTGTACTCAAGCTGATTGGGATCAAAGTAACCTGCCTGTTATTGAGCTGTTAGAAGGCTGGTTATCTCATTTGGGTTTTGATACTGAAGTGATTCCTGTTGAAGGACACCCAGGTAAAGCGAACCTTATAGCGACTTTAGGAAAAGGCCCTGGTGGATTAGTGCTTTCTGGCCATACGGATACTGTCCCTTTTAATGCTGAACGTTGGCAAAGTGATCCTTTGACGTTGACGGAGAAAGATAATCGCTTTTATGGATTAGGCACCTGCGATATGAAAGGGTTTTTCCCGATTGCTATCGAAGCTGCGAAGAAGTTTCTTGATCAACCCTTAAAGCAGCCATTGATTATTCTTGCAACTGCGGATGAAGAGAGTTCGATGAGTGGTGCCCGTGCTTTAGCATCAACAGGTAAGCCTACAGCGCGTTACGCCGTGATAGGTGAGCCTACAGGAATGAAGCCCATTTACATGCATAAGGGGATGATGATGGAGTCGGTAAGAATCGAGGGTAAGGCCGGCCATTCTTCAGACCCATCTCTTGGTGCTAATGCATTAGATGCGATGCACTCGGTGTTGTCCGAACTGATCTCTTTTCGTAATGAAATGAAGCGTGATCATCAGAACAGTGCTTTTAAAATTGCAGAACCAACGCTTAATTTAGGTTGTATTCATGGGGGTGACAACCCAAATCGGATCTGTGGGCATTGTGAGCTGGAATATGACCTTCGTCCTCTACCTGGAATGAGCTTAGATAATTTACGAGAAGATGTCAGTCGGCGTTTGGCCCCCTTTGCGGATCAATTCGGTGTGGCGATAACGACAAAATCACTGTTCCCCGGTATTCCCTCTTTTGCAAACCAACGGGATTCTGAGCTGGTGCGAACCGCTGAAAAATTAACTGGCTTCCAAGCTGAATCTGTCGCATTTGGAACAGAAGCGCCGTTTTTACAAGATTTAGGCATGGATACGATTGTGATGGGGCCTGGGTCGATTGATCAGGCGCATCAACCGGATGAGTATTTGGCTTTTGATCAGATAAAGCCTACAGTAGCCATACTAGAGAAAATGATCACTCAATACTGTTTGTAGACTGCCGTGAACGACGAAACTAAACAATACGTTAATTGGTTCCGCCACTCCTCTCCATACATTAATGCTCATCGTGGAAACACCTTTGTATTGATGTTGAGCGGGGAGTCTGTTGCCGAGCCTAACTTTGCTAACATTGTGCATGATATTGCGCTGCTGAACAGCCTTGGAGTGAGGTTGATTTTAGTGCATGGGTCACGCCCACAAATTAGTGAACGGTTACAACAGAAGTCGATTCCATCACAGTTGCACCATCATCTGCGGGTGACGGATCAAGAGACGATGACCTGTGTAATTGAGGCATCAGCTATTGTGCGTGCCGAGATTGAAGCACGTTTGTCACTTGGGCTGCCGAATACACCTATGGCTGGGTCTCGCATAAAGGTTATTTCTGGTAATTTTGTGACGGCTAAGCCCGTTGGTGTTTTAGATGGTATTGATATGGCTCATACCGGCGAAGTTCGCCGTATAGATCATGAAGCAATTATTCAGCAATTGGATGATGGCAATATCGTTCTTTTATCCCATTTAGGTTATTCGCCGACAGGTGAGTTATTCAATTTATCTGTTGAAGATGTTGCTACTTGTGCCGCAACAGCATTGAGTGCGGATAAATTAATTATTTTTGGTGCTGATAATGGGGTTCTTGATAGTGCAGGGGCGCTTCGCAGTGAACTATTAACGCGTAAAGCTGAACGGTTAGTGAGTCATTACTTATCTTCATTGGAGGATACAGATCAAGCACATACTGAGCTTTCGCGTCATTTAGAGGCGGCAGTTAATGCATGTCGTAAAGGGGTTAAGCGGTGTCATCTGATTAGTTTCAAAGAGGATGGAGCCTTATTAGCTGAGCTGTTTACCCGGGATGGCTCTGGAACGATGATTCTGTCTGAATCTTATGAGCAGCTCAAGAAAGCCAGTATAGAGGATGTAGGTGCTGTATTAGAGTTGATTCGTCCTTTAGAGGAGAATGGGACTTTGGTACGCCGTTCCCGCGAGGTACTGGAGAACGAGATAGAACGCTTTACTTTGATTGAGCGTGACGGCGTTGTTATTGGTTGTGCTGCTCTATATCCATTTGCAGATGAGAAAGTTGGCGAGTTGGCCTGCGTTGTTGTTGCTTCTGAATATAAAGGTGGGGCAAGGGGCGATGAGCTGTTACGCGCAGTGGAGAAGCAAGCTAAAGGGCAAGGTTTAGAAAAGTTGTTTGTTCTGACAACAAAAACAGCCCATTGGTTTATTGAACGTGGTTTTGTTGAAAGTAATGTTGATCAGCTTCCTAAAGAGAAGAAGGCGCTTTTTAACTTGCAACGGAACTCGAAAGTTTTTATACGGGATTTGGGCTAACTTTTTTGTAAAAGGCTAGTCAGGAAAGCGGATAATAAAACAGGCGCCTCCTAAAGGTGAATTTTGCACTTCAATCTCGCCTTGGTAGCTACTGATAATATCGGTAGCTACTGAAAGACCTATACCTTGTCCTTGAATCGAAGTGTCTAAGCGCTCTCCACGTTGTAAGATAACCTGACGCATATCTGGGGTAACGCCCGGTCCATCATCACAGATTGAGAGTTTTAATTCGTCATTAAGATGAGTGCCGGATACACAGACCCGACTATGGCCATATTTAAACGCATTTTCCATAATATTGCCGAGCACTTCCATTAGATCTCGTTCATCACCATGAAAGAGCAGATCATCAGCAAGTTGTACGTCGGTGCGCACCGCTTTATGTCTATATACCTTACCTAGAGCGGCTAGCATTCGTTCAATAATCGGTGTGACTTGTACGGATTTACCTAGTGGTTTTTGATGGCTTTTTACCGCACGAGTGAGCTGATATTGAACGATTTGATCCATTCGTTCCACCTGTTCAGCGACTAGTGTTTGGTAAGTGTGGAGCTCATGTTCTTCGAGCTCAGCTCCTCTCATTACAGCGAGCGGCGTTTTTAAACTATGGGCAAGATCTCCTAAGGTATTGCGATATCGCTCCCGTTGCTTCCTTTCGCTTTCGATCAGCTCGTTTAAGTTTTCAGTGACGGGTTGAACTTCGTCGGGGTAATGGCCACTTAATTTATCCGCTTTACCTGATTCTATCGCTTTTAAGTCGCGCGCTAATCGTCTTAGAGGCGTTAAGCCCCAGCTTAAAATCAATGTTTGTGCGAGCAGTGCGACGAGAAAGATAATCCCTAGCCAGACAATTAATTGCTGTTCATAGGCGGTGATGTCACGTGTAACTAATTCGTCAGACTCCATCACAGTAAATAGGAATGAGTGCTCTTTTCCTTCAGTTTCCCAGATGATACGTAACTGGAAACTGAATACGCCAGCATCGGGTTTATGCTCGAAAAGGGGTTCCCCAGTGGTGATACCAGCTAAGCTGATCACTTCTGATAGTTTTGGATCATCTAGTAGAATGGAGGATAAAGAGCGCCAAAGAAGTTTGCCGTCCTGATCGTGGATTGCCGCATAGAGCCCCGAGTTTACCTGTTCGTAGCGTGGTTCTTGGAGGCGTTCGGGGAAGATAATATGGTCTTCTTTTAGCTCGACGGCACCTAACAGCAGATAAACTTGCAGTTGAAGACGGTCTTTAACTGCATTTTCTAAACTGTAGTTATAGGCTTTACTTAAAGCGATGCCTGCAATGAGAAGCACAATCGGCAATATGACGGCTGAGGCAATAAGTAAGCGCCCCTGCAATGAGTGCAGGGGGGATTTTACATTCACTCGCTATCCTTAGATGTACTTAATGCAAAGCGATAGCCTAGCCCTCGAACCGTTGTAATAGGATCTAGGTTTTGATCGGGGTCTAATTTTTGACGTAATCGACGCACAAAGACTTCCAACACATTACTATCACGGTCAAAATCTTGATGGTAAAGGTGCTCGGTTAACTCGCTTTTTGAAATGGTTTTGCCCGCATTTAAGACTAAGTATTCAAAGGTACGATATTCGTAACTTGTGAGCTTTACCGCTTCATCGTTGCGATAAACAACACGTCCAGTGGTATCAATTTTAATTGGGCCAAATTCAAGAATCGGTTTTGAATGCCCCGCTGCACGTCGTAACAAAGCATTAAGGCGGGCGGTCAGCTCTTCCATATGGAAAGGTTTGACTAGATAGTCATCTGCACCGGCCTCTAAACCTTCTACTTTGTCCTGCCAGTCCCCACGTGCAGTGAGAATGATAATAGGAAACTCTTTGCCTGCCGCACGCCAGCCTCTAATTACTTCAATGCCTGATAACTTAGGTAGTCCTAAGTCGACAATGGCCAGATCGTAGGGATACTCTTCACCCATATAAAGTGCTTCTTCACCGTCAGCACTTTCTTCTACAGTGTAATTATTACTGCCCAATGCCGTTACGAGTTGGCGGCGTAGATCTGGATCATCTTCAACAACGAGTAATTTCATGTCTGATTTAGTCCTTTTCAGGCTTGACGATTTTACCGTTGAGGCTATCTACCAAGATATCCTTAACACGGCCTTCGTTTACAATACGGATTACGTATACGGCTTTGCCATTATGCTCAGATGCTTCTGTTTTGATTACATTCCCTTCTGCATGTTTAGTGGCAATTTCCATCGCTTGTTTTGGCGATAAAACATTCTCTTGCCCATTTGCAAATGCGTTATGACTAAAACCTATAAGGAGAGATGTAAATAACACAGCAACACGTAAATGCTGGTTGAGCATTGTAGAACCTCATACTTTATTGATGGGAATAGTATCCCGTATCCGCTATCAAGTAGTAAATAGAAATGTTTATTTAACTTAACGGTGCGTGTTGGAAGTATAGAGGTAAGTCTAATGCGTATAAACTGTATAGGGAGTGAATAGTGAAGAGGGTATTGATTGCCTACAGGGAAATAAATGGGATGAGTCGGTTAACTCATCCCATAAAACGATGTTGATTACTCGCTATTCTTTGCAGCGTTTACAGGTACTAATACCAAGTATTTTGTAGAGAGGGCACCAGCCAAACACTGCGATGAGAATGACAGGCACGCCTATCCAACCCCAGAGGGTTTGTGGTCCAACAAAGACCAAAGCAATCAGCACTAATCCGACGATGATGCGTATTGCTTTATCAACATTACCAATATTTTTATCCATCATACTCTCCCTATATTAGATAACACTGATAATACTATAGTCGATCTATATCTTAAGTGGAAAGCTACCGGAGGTTTATTTCTCTTTCGCCTGCTTAGCTTTGATTTGACGTACAGAGAGAATGACAAACCGAACATTGTAGATCATACCCAATGTGAGTGCGGTGGCTGCGGTGATGATAAACAAGTTGCCTAGTTCTGGAATTTTAAAATACCAACCCACCCATAATGAAATAATGCTAATAAAGGCAATAGGGAGTCCGGTTTTTATCAGTAAGTTCATCCATTTATCTGAACGGATCTCTTTTTTATCGATACTTGACATGCTTAACCTCAAACTTTTAGATGTTTTACAGGGTAGAGTGCAGTCATCCAGTGATCAAGAGGTTATCAATAATTTATAGTTCAGTCGTAGCATGGAGCGGGAGATTAAATGCGGTTGCGACACCTTTGCAAAACAGTTTGCCCTTAGCAATATTTAGTCCTTTTGCAAAGTTTTCATCTCCTTTGAGAACGCTTTCCCAGCTATTATTTGCCAATTGAATAATATAGGGCAAAGTTGCGTTGGTGAGTGCCATTGTAGATGTGCGTGCGACGGCTCCTGGCATGTTAGCGACGCAATAATGAACTATGCCTTCTTTTGTGAATGTGGGTTCTGTATGGGTTGTGGCATGGCTACTTTCAAAACATCCTCCTTGGTCTATAGCAACATCAACTAACACTGTTCCCTTTTGCATATCTTTTAGATGATCATTTAACACTAGCTTAGGGGCGGCTGCGCCAGGAATAAGGACCGCGCCGATAATTAGATCGCTATGGGTAACGGCTTTATATATGCTATCACTCGTTGCGTATTGGGTTTTTAATCTGCCGTGGAAGAGTGTATCGAGTTCACGCAGTCTATCTGGTGAATTATCGAAAATAGTAGTATCTGCGCCTAAGCCTAAGGCCATCATCGCAGCGTTCGTTCCCACCATACCACCACCTAGAATTGCAACTTTTCCTGCTGCCACCCCGGGAACGCCTCCGAGCAAAACGCCCCGGCCTTGTTGAGATATTTCTAAACAGTGGGCGCCGGCTTGGATGGACATTCGACCGGCGACTTCGCTCATGGGGGCTAGTAAAGGTAATCGGTTGTTTTTATCCGTGATTGTTTCATAGGCGATAGCTGTACATCCGGAGATTAAAAGGGCATCGGTAAGAGGCTGGTTGGCGGCTAAGTGTAGATAGGTAAATAAAACATGATCTGGGCGTAAAAAGGGTATTTCAGAACTAAGTGGCTCTTTTACCTTAACGATTAGTTCAGCGTGCTTCCATATCTCCTCTGCTTGGTGACAGATCGTTGCGCCAGCGTGTTGGTATTGCTGATCACTAAAGCCTATTTGTTCACCCGCGTTTGTTTCTATAAAAAGGGAATGTCCTTGTTGGCACAGCAGTTTGACGCCAGAAGGTGTTAGCCCTACACGGTACTCATGGACTTTGATTTCCTTAGGAATGCCAATACGCATAACGTTCCCTCCCTTGTATATTGTTACTTACAGTTTAGACAAAGAATGGGTAAATCAATTATTGGCATGTTCTGTTGCATAGAAAACAATATATATGCAGGTGGCTTAGCTCTTCATTCTGCTATAATCGGCAATCAGCTAAATAAAACTTTATAACTTCAAAGGTCAATCTAATGCCTCAATATCGCTCTAAGACATCGACTGCGGGTCGTAATATGGCGGGTGCGCGTGCGCTATGGCGTGCGACCGGTATGAAGGATGAGGATTTCCACAAGCCTATTATTGCTGTGGCTAACTCGTTTACTCAATTTGTTCCAGGTCACGTACATCTTAAAGACATGGGACAGCTTGTTGCACGCGAAATTGAAAAGGCGGGTGGCGTAGCAAAAGAATTTAATACGATTGCGGTCGATGATGGTATCGCAATGGGTCATGACGGCATGCTTTATTCTTTGCCGTCCCGAGATATTATTGCCGACTCTGTTGAGTATATGGTCAATGCTCACTGTGCGGATGCATTGGTCTGTATCTCTAACTGTGACAAGATCACACCGGGAATGTTGATGGCAGCTATGCGCCTAAATATCCCAGTTATCTTTGTTTCCGGTGGACCTATGGAGGCGGGCAAAACGAAACTGTCTGAGCATAAATTGGATCTGGTTGATGCAATGGTTCTGGCGGTAGATCCTGATGCGACAGATGAGATGGTGGATGCAGTTGAGCGTTCAGCCTGCCCTACTTGTGGCTCTTGCTCGGGTATGTTTACGGCCAACTCTATGAACTGTCTTGCTGAAGCTCTAGGTTTGGCACTTCCAGGTAATGGGACTGTAGTCGCTACCCATGCAGATCGCGAACAGCTATTTTTAGGGGCCGGTCGTACCATTGTTGAGATGGCGAAGAAGTATTATGAACAGGATGACGAAGGTGTATTGCCTCGTTCTGTTGGCTTTAAAGCGTTTGAAAATGCGATCACACTAGATATTGCTATGGGTGGTTCTACCAACACCATTCTTCACCTTTTAGCAATTGCTCAGGAAGCAGAGATCGACTTTACGATGAAAGATATAGATCGTCTTTCACGCGTTGTTCCTCAACTATGTAAAGTGGCGCCAAATACCCCTAAATACCATGTTGAAGATGTGCATCGCGCAGGCGGAATTATGGGTATTTTGGGTGAGCTAGATCGAGCTGGTCGCTTACATACAGATGTCCCTACTGTGCATGAAGCTACAATGAAGGATGCGCTAGATAAATGGGATATTATGCGGAATCCTTCACCAGAAATAATGGAATTTTATAAGGCAGGCCCTGCAGGTATCCCAACTCAGACTGCATTCAGCCAAGCAACACGTTGGCCTACATTGGATGGTGATCGTGAAAATGGTTGTATCCGTTCGATCGAAAATGCGTACTCCTTAGAAGGTGGTTTGGCTGTCTTGCACGGTAATATTGCTGTGGATGGTTGCGTTGTTAAATCTGCTGGTGTTGATGAGTCTATTCTTGTATTTGAAGGTCCTGCACATATTACTGAATCTCAAGATGAGGCTGTTGCCAACATTCTGGATGATAAAGTTAAAGCAGGCGATGTTGTAATCGTGCGTTACGAAGGGCCTAAGGGTGGTCCAGGTATGCAGGAGATGCTTTATCCAACCTCGTATATTAAATCTAAAGGCTTAGGTAAAGCCTGCGCACTATTAACTGATGGTCGTTTTTCCGGTGGTACGTCTGGCCTATCTATTGGCCATGTGTCCCCTGAAGCGGCGGCTGGTGGTGCAATTGGTTTAGTACGTAATGGAGATCGTATTCGGATCGACATTCCTAACCGTACAATCGATGTTCTGTTGTCAGATGAAGAGCTTGCAGCTCGTCGTGTAGAGCAAGATAAATTGGGATGGAAGCCTGTTCAAGAGCGTCCGCGTAAAGTGTCTGCGGCGCTGAAGGCTTATGCTTTGTTGGCTACATCGGCTGACAAAGGTGCCGTGCGTGATCTGAGCATGCTCGATTAAGGTTTTTGCACAATCTAATAAGGGCTGATGGATATTCCATCGGCCCTTTTTTTGTCTTTAGTTTATGGTTTTTTTTATCAGAGTAAGCTCTCAACCGCTTGCCACAGTAAGCGTATGGCGAGCAAGGTAATCACGACTCTAAAAATATTGGAAAAGTACTTAGTGGGTATTTTATGTAACATTTTCAGCCCTAGCCAAGTGCCGAAGATGCCACCTAAAATCATCAATATGGCTAAAGGTAGCCACTCCCAAAATGCAAAGCCAACAAATGTAAATACAAGTATTTTTAGAAGATGTTGCAGGCTCATGCAGGTTGCAAAGGTGCTGGTCGTGGTAAATTTATCGTAGCTTTGGCGATGCACAAAACCTGCAACAAGGGGGCCGGTTGCGCCAACAAACATTGAGATCAGTGTTGTCCCTAACCCAGCCAATAGATAGCCTTTATTACCCATCTGCTGCTGTTTTGGTTTTGGTCCCCAAATTAGATATAAAATGAAGAACGCTACGCTCAATTGAATTAAAACAAGTGGAAGCTGAATCACAATAAATGAGGCGCAAAGGGCACCTAGCAAAGCGCCGATGGAGAAGAATTTAACCATGGTCCAGTCGGTATGCTGTTTGGTCATCCAAGCCCTGTTTCCATTTGAACCAAGCTGGACGAGGCCGTGGACAGGTATAAGGGCCGCTGGCGGGAGAACTGAGGCTAGAATAGCTAAGAGAAGCACCCCTCCGCCTATTCCCATCGCTGCAGTTATAAATGAAGTTACTGCAGAAGATAGGATTAGGAGCAGAGATAGCTCAATATTATCTAATAAATGCATTAGGATTCGAAAAGGTGTTTATTTATCACTGAGTGATGCCATCACTTGCTGAGACCAGTTTAAGCTATGTCGATAAGCGGTCTCATAGTAGGCTTTATCTAGTAGAAAGGTCATTTTATCAAATTCACCACTTTCATATTGGCAAACTTGCTCTAAGATCTGCCCTAATTGACCTTCGTGGTTTAGCAGTGCAGCTTTAACATCGTTCTGGAGTGAGACTTGTGTTAGCAGGTCAGGCATCTCCATATCGAGTAGCGCATCAAGTTTTGAAAATAGCCCTGCAATAAAGTTATTAATAGGTTGCTCTCTGCCAAGCATTTCGGCGAGCAACTCGCACATACGCCCTCTTACCAGCATCGAGCGTGTTAATTCTTCCGGTTTTTCTTGGGTATCGGTGACTAAGAAGAGGCTGACCCATTTACGAATTTGATCAAATCCCAATAAGCTAATCGCGTGAGATAAAGACTCTATCTCTCTTGGGAAATTGAATGCCGCAGAATTGACCACGCGTAAGATTCGATAGGTGAGCAAAGGATCATTAATAACGATCTGTTCAACCGATTGAGCTGTTGCTTGAGGGCTTTGTAGCTCCACCATCATCTGTAAGAGTAGAACCTTGCTGCTGCCTAATTTTTTACCTTTGACAGGCTCTGGCTTACTTAAGAAATACCCTTGGAAAAGAGCAAAGCCAAGTTCATAGCACTGACGAAACTCTTCTTTTGTCTCGACTTTGTCTGCTAGTAATTCTAGGTTATAGGGTCGAAGGTGTTTAACTATAGAGGGTAGAGTATCCAGCCCGATAGATTGCACATCGAGTTTTAGAATATGTACAAGATTGAGTAAAGGTTCAAACTTAGGTTCTAGCCTATATTCGGATAGCGCGAGCCGATAACCTTGCTCTCCTAACTCTTTAACACGTTCAATAAGGGCGGGAGTTATTTCTGAATGGCCTAAGATCTCGAGAATGAAGTTTTCTTTGGGTAGTTCAGGAAAGTTTTCCGCCATTAAGGTTGTGTCGGTTAATTTCAGATAACAGGGTAGTGAGCGAACTTGACCATGTTGGCAGATGCTCGTATAGGTATTAAGGATCACTGAAGAGGTGGCGAGATGATCGTTAATCGTTAAAGAGTTGTCATCATTACGGTACAGTAGCAAATACGCAACAACGTCCTGACTTTTATTAAATACAGGCTGACGGGCTAATAGGAGATCCATTGGTTCATCTGTATCAATACTATCTGTCATTCTCGGTTCCTTAGCTGTATACGTATATTAATAATTATATCTTTGTTTGTGTTTATTTCTGTAAAAAACCACGATTTTTTAGAAATGCCAGCATATGCGGTCTCGCTTCTTTTTGTAGCATGCCAGAGATCTGTTCACTCCATGTCATATCTTTTTGACCACCGGTTCTATTTAAATAATATTCACGGACTTGATGGTCATATTCGCTGATTAGCTCTCTGTCTTGAGTGCTATCATAGGTATCTTGTTTTAATACCATATCTAAGGGTAGTCGGGGTTTAACTTCAGGGTTTTGGTCAGGAAAGCCTAAACACATACCGAAAACGGGATAAACGAGCTCTGGCAGATTTAAGGTTTCAGAAACCAAATCTATCTTGTTACGAATTCCACCAATATAGACTATACCTAATCCCTCTGATTCGGCAGCGATTGCAACGTTTTGGGCGAAGAGCGCGCAATCAACAGTAGCGGTAATAAACTGTTCGGTGAAGCCCGATAGCATCTCTGCATCATGCATATCACAGCTTATTTTATGGCGATTCATATCTGCACAAAAAATGAGAAAGGTTGGGGCGTCGTTAACGTAAGTTTGATTGCCTGCCCACTCCGCAATATTTGCTCTATTCCCTTCGTCATTTACTTGAATAACGGTGCAAGCCTGAATAAAACTGGAGGTTGCTGCGGCTTGTCCTGCTTGGACAACGCTATTGATTAATGCTTGCTCGATCTTTTGGTCTTTAAATTTTCTGATAGAGCGATGAGAGTTAAGTAACTCGATAACTGTATTCATAATTGCCCATGAGGTGCTATAGATATTGGTATATAAGAGTTTTTAAGTGCTATTTGTAACATAGGGTTATGGCTAGCAGAAGTCTTATTGTTAAGCCGTGTTGAATTGGGTAATTCTTTACCCCATTTTGAACTATCCGTTTATGCTTAGGTCTACAGTTTAACTGTTTTGAGTGGAAATATAATTAGTGAAAAATAAGTATCAACAGGAAGGTGCCACCCTGCTCGTGTTTTGTAAACAACCGAGACTAAATCAGGGGAAGCAACGAATAGCTGCCACACTGGGAGCAGAGACAGCGTTTAATCTGGCATCTGCTTTGTTGGATTGTGCTTTGGAAGACGCCACTAAATGGAGAGGTCCTGTTGTGCTATCGCCAGCAGGCCCAGAAGAGATTGAGTGGGCGCAAGGTCTATTAACAGACGCTGAGGTACTCGCCCAACCGCAGGGTAGTTTAGGGCAACGAATAATGGCAGTTGATCAGCAGTTACGTGATCAAGGCCATAAAAAAATAATTATTATAGGTACTGATGCTCCTATCTTAAATGAGAGGGTTTTTACCTGTGCTTTAGACGCCTTAAAAACCCAAGATGTTACTTTTAGTGCCGCCGAAGATGGGGGTGTCACTTTAATGGGAAGCAATAGCCATTGGCCTGAAATTGCCGATCTTCCTTGGAGTACCGATCGTTTAGGTGAGGCTCTTTATCATGCTTGTATCGATGCTGAACGTTCAGTTGCCTATGCTCCACCAAGTTATGATATTGATTACGAAAAAGATCTGCACAAGTTGATAGTAGATTTAGCTGATGATGTAAGATCATCACGGCAAGCCTTGTTAAGGCTTGTTCAATCTATTACTCATAACGACACTATTAAAGTGACAAGTTAACCCCAGTTAGGCGATTAAAAAATGCAACGTATTCATACAGATAACTGGTTTGTCACTCCTGACGGTAAACCTAGAGGTTATATAGAGCCTCATGCACTACGAGAACTTTGGTTTCATACTGGCACTGCGTGTAACTTACAATGTTCTTTTTGTTTGGAAGGTTCAGGGCCAGGTGACACCCGATTAGATTTAGTCAAGTTTGCGGATGTTAAACCGCTGATTGATGAAGCATTAACCTTAGATGTAGAGCAATTCTCCTTTACCGGCGGAGAGCCTTTTCTCGCAAAGCAACTTGTACAAATTTTAGCTTATGCGGCTAAGTTTAAACCTTGCCTTGTGCTCACTAATGGTACCGATGCCCTTCAGCAAAGAATGGATGAAGTGCGTTCGCTGCAAGATGCAGAACACCCTGTTAGTTTTCGTATTAGTATAGATTACGCTGCTGCGCAACGGCATGATGCTGGACGAGGAGAGGGTAATTTTGATAAAGCGATGCAAGGCCTTAAAGCATTATACGATTTAGGGTTCCCCGTTTCTGTTGCACGACATATGGAAAAAGAGGAACAGCGTGAAGAGGTTGAGGTGTCTTACCGTGATCTGTTTATTGCTTACGGTTTACCGGAAGATCTGCATATTGTTGCTTTCCCTGACTTTGCTACCCCTGGAAGCTTACCTCATGTCCCTCAAGTGACGACAAGTTGTATGACTACTTATCAGACCGAAAAAAGCCGGAAGGACTTTATGTGTGCTTTTAGCAAAATGGTTGTGAAAAAAAACGGGCAGATGAAAGTGTATGCTTGTACGCTGGTGGATGATGATGAAGAGTATGATCAGGGGTTTAGTTTAACTGAAAGTTTAAGTGAAAGAATTAGCATGAAACATCATCGTTGCTATAGTTGTTTTGCTTATGGCTCCTCATGTAGCGAGGCGTAGCTATTTGAGATGTTAATGATGATCCATTTAAATAAGGAGACATAAGTGTTAGGAATTATTGGTGGTACAGGGATCTATCAATTAGAAGGTTTAGAAGTTGTTGGCGAGCACGATGTTGATACGCCTTTTGGGAAACCGTCAGCACCGATTATTGAGGGTAAAAGAGGAAGCAGAACCTTGTTCTTTTTACCTCGACACGGTCGCCAACATCAGCTTCTTCCTTCTGAGGTAAATTATCGCGCTAATATTTGGGCGTTAAAGTCTTTAGGTGTGACTCAGGTTGTTGGTCTTTCTGCTGTGGGTAGTTTGCAGGAAGAGGTTGCGCCGGGAGATCTGTCACTCCCTAGTCAGTATTTTGATTTTGTAAAAGGTAATCGCGAGAAAACTTTTTTTGGTAAAGGTTTGGCTGCACATGTTTCAACGGCAGAACCTACATGCCATTGTTTGTCAGAAAGTTTAGTTGCTGCAGGTGAAAGCGTTGATATAAAACTTCATACTGATAAAACTTATGGTTGTGTCGATGGACCGCGTTTAGGTACACGGGCAGAGAGCTTTTTTCTGAGAGGAGCCGCAGGTTGTGATTTGGTTGGAATGACCAATGTGCCTGAGGTCTTTTTAGCGCGTGAAGCACAGCTTTGCTATTGCACTATCGCTATAGCTACCGATTATGATTGCTGGTTGGATGATCCTGATCAGCATGTATCAGTAGAGCAGGTTATTGCGCGTTATGGAGCAAGTTTAGAAAAAGCTAAAACTTTACTGACCGCTTTTATTGATCAAGATGAAGTGGAATATACTTGCTCTTGCCGAACCAGTTTAGCGGCTGCAGTGTTGACCCCTAAAGACGCGTTAAACGCCGAGCAACGCTCTTTACTCGAGGTGTTCAGTTCCTAAGTATGGAGCACTCTCTATCTGTTTCTATTGTTATTCCCATCGGGCCTGCGGAGTCCATTATTCCTGTGGGGTTGATCGAGGATCTTCGATCAATCCCTTCTGCAAGTGAAATTATCTTTGTTGTCTGTCATCAACGATTCGATGACCAATATAAGCAAGATATTGTGGCAACCTTGGCGCCTTTTCAGGTAAGTTGGCTTGAATCAGGTCAAGGGCGGGCAGTGCAGATGAATTATGGTGCCCAAGCGGCGCAAGGTGAGTTCATTTGGTTTCTGCATGTCGATAGTCGCTTTAGCGTTGAGTTAGTCGAAAGCTTATGGGTTAATTTATCGAGGGCACCGGATAAACTGCATTACTGTTTATTACAGTTTTTGGCGGATGGTTCTAATGGTATGGCGTTAAATGGTTGGGGTGCTAATCTGCGCTCTCGGCTATTAGGCATACCGTTTGGAGATCAAGGCTTTGCGATTAGTAAAACGCTTTTCGCACAAGTGGGAGGCTATCCTGAAGATGCATCTTATGGGGAAGACCATCTGTTTGTGTGGTACGCAAGGCAGCGGGGAATAAAGGTAAAATGTTGTACTCAATATCTGCAAACGAGTGCTAGAAAATACAGAGATAAAGGGTGGTGGTATCTTACCTGCCGTTATCAATACTTATGGATAAGGCAGGCAATTCCTGAATTACTTAAGCTGTTAAAGCAGCGCTATTTCTCTGCACGCTGCCAGCGATGAAACTTTTCTAACCACTGTAAAACTTTCTGAGGCGCATGAGCTCGCTTCCACTCTCCCGCTGCATATTTGTTCGCTTCACTTAAGGTTGGATAAATATGGATCGTCCCTAGTAACTTGTTAAGACCTAAGCCATGTTTTATCGCAGTGACGAACTCAGTGATTAACTCACCGGAGTGTGGTCCAACAATAGTTGCACCTAAGATTTTATCTTTGCCGGGCACTGTGAGTATTTTTACCATACCGTGGGCATCATTATCTGCAATAGCGCGATCAAGCTCCGCTAAATCAAAGCGAGTGACTTCATAAGCTATATTTTGTGCTTTTGCTTCTTGCTCGTTTAAACCGACGCGCGCGACCTCAGGGTCCGTAAAGGTTGCTGCAGGAATAACGGAATAATCGACTTTGAATTTCTTAAATTTGCCAAACAATGCGTTGACCGCTGCGTACCACGCTTGATGTGCTGCGGCATGAGTAAATTGGAAGGGACCAGCGACATCTCCACAGGCATAAACATTAGGGAATCTTGTTTGTAGATATTCATTTACATCAATTGTGCCGTTGCCTCTAATATCTATATTAAGATTTTCTAGGCCGAAACCTTCAATATTTGCTTGTCTTCCTATCGCCACGAGAAGTTGGTCGAACGGGATTTCTTCGATTTGCCCTTTATATTCGCTGATCAAAATCTTTTCGCCATCGCGTTCTATAAATTCACGCATCTTTCTATCATTTAAGATATTAATACCTTCTGCGCTGAAGCGTTCAGTTACTAGGGCTGAAACATCTTCATCTTCTCTCGACATGATCCGCCCATCGGGCAGTAAGATACTGACTTCAGAACCAAAGCGAGCAAAACACTGGCTTAATTCACAGCCAATCGGACCACCACCGATTACTAATAAGCGTTTAGGCAGTTCACGAATTTTCCATAAGTTATCTGATGTAAGAGGATTCATCGCTTCTATGTTTTTTACGGCGGGCATGCGTGGGCGAGCACCTGTCGCGATAACAATGTTGCGGGTTGTAATAATTTCGCCATTCACCACGACTTCATAGGGATTCAATATAGTTGCAGCACCTTGAATACAATCCACACCTAGACCTGTGTAACGCTCAATTGAATCGTGGGGTTCTACTGTTTTAATAACCTCTTGAACTCGTTCCATCACGTCCGCGAAATTGAAGCTGACTTCGCTCTTTTCTATACCGTATTCCTTGCAGCGTTTATTATCTGATACAAACCGCGCTGAGCGAATGAGTGCTTTTGACGGTACACAACCAGTATTCAAACAGTCGCCTCCCATCAGGTTTTTCTCGACTAAGCTGACTTTTGCTTTTACCGCCGCTGCAATATACGACGTTACTAAGCCTGCTGAACCTGCGCCAATAACAACGATATTCGTATCGAATTTTGTTGGTTTTTTAATGCCTGCATAAACTTTTCTGCTTTGTAGCAGCTCAATTACTTTCTTTGCAATCAATGGGAAAACTCCAAGGAGGGTGAAGGATGCCAGCATACTAGGGGATAATATTCCGGATAGGCTTTCTAGTTGGCCTAACTGAGTGCCTGCATTAACGAAGACAATTGTTCCCGCTAACATTCCTAGCTGGCTCACCCAATAAAATGTCCATGTTTTTATGGGAGTAACTCCCATAGCTAAGTTGATAACGAAAAAAGGAAATAGAGGAACCAAGCGAAGTGTGAATAGATAAAATGCGCCTTCTTTCTCGATACCTTTATTAATAGCGGATAACTGACTAGCAAAGCGATTTTGGATGCTATCGCGCAAGATCAAACGAGAGAAAAGAAAAGCGAGCGTTGCCCCAATTGAGCTGGCGAAGGATACAAGAAGTAACCCCGTTGTTAAGCCAAATAGGGCGCCTGCTGCAAGTGTCATTATTGCTGCACCAGGAAGGGATAAACCGGTTACCACGATATAAAGGCCGAAAAACACAGCTGCCGTTAGAATCGGGCTCGTTGCATATTGTTGATCGAATCGTGCTTGGTTTTCTTTAATAAATGCCAAATTAAAATATTGGTTTAGATCAAAGAAGAAGAATGCGACGATGGCCGACGCGATGATTAATAAAAGAGAAAGCTTTTTCATCAATAATATGCTCAAGAATAAGGTTATTGAATGATTAGTCTTTATCTTGAGTGATAAGTTCAATGTTAACTTATCGTTTTCTTAGTTGAGTTTCAGTGTGTAGTTTTAGGGCTACTTGTCTGAGCTGGACATTAATGCAAGCTTGGCATATTTGTAATAGGTTGCTTCTGCATTAGAAATAGCCAACATCACACCGTGTTTTCCATCAAGAAAGCCTCGACGAAGAAGATAAGTTCGTATAAAAGCCCAGAAGGACTTGTACAGTGCAGTACCTAGTCCGCACCGTTTCCCGCGGGCGTATAATTGCTCAGCGCCTAAGGTTGAGTATTGATCAACTTTACGTAAAACTTGTTCTAAGTTTTCGTATGAATAGTGCTGCATTGGGTTAGAAAGTTTATGGGTTTTTCCGTTTAAAATTACCCGCTCATGGACTTTGTCATCAGAGAATACTGCTTTTTCTCGTTTGAATAAACGAAGAACATAATCAGGCGTCCAGCCGGAATGATCAATAAAGCGGCCACAATATTGCGAATGGCGGGGGATCTCAAAACCATCGTATTGGGATTGTTCGATGGCGTTTAATATCTCATCTTTTAAGGCATTATCAATTCTTTCATCAGCGTCTATAGATAACACCCATTCATGGCTTGCCAGTGCTAAGGCCCTATTTTTCTGTTCACCAAACCCCGGCCAATCTGTTTCTACTAAGGTGCAGTTAACTGTTTTATGACAGATATCTTGGGTGCCATCTTCACTGCCTGAGTCTACAACAATGATCTCATCTGCCCATGAAACTGAGCCGAGACAGTCTTGGATATTATGGGCTTCGTTTTTAGTGATAATTATTATCGAGATCATTCCAGTATCTTTGCTATTTCTAAAGGGTTAATGACTGTGAAAATAGATCCATCAATAAATATGGTTTATTTTTCTATCTTAATTATTTAGCTCTGTTGCGGTTCTTCAGTATCTTTAGGCTCTGTTTTCCAGGGAATACCGGCAATGAGTGCCGCTAGAATCATAAAGAGCGTGCCATCACCATGATCCATAAAAGATGAATTAAACATACAGGTAATACCAAAAGTGATAAATAGCGCGGTTTGACACTGTTGTTGTAAGGGTGAGAACCCTTTGCGTTTTAAAAGTAACGATATTAGAAACGATATAAAGAGCATAAGTCCTATAATCCCAGTTTGAACTGAAATTTGTAAGAATTCATTATGGGAATTTACCGTTACTTCCCAGTAAGTCTGAATTGCTTCATGTTGCATAGCATACACTGCTGGGAAGCTGCCTAATCCATGGCCTAACAACCAACTATCCATAAAGGAATAGAGTGATAGGATATAGAATTCAAGACGTATATCTGCTTGTTGTAATACCGATAGCGTTATTTCATTAGCGTCGCTTATCGCATCTAAGTGGCCCATGATTCTTAAGTGAGAGAGGTCGGCGAACAATATGAGTGAGGTGGCAGTGAGGCTACCGATTAAAATCATGCCTATTAATCCTTTTATTCTCCACTGTTGCCAGCCAAATAAAGCGGTGAGTGTGCAGATTAATATGTATCCAATACGGCCATTTTCAATAAAGAATAAGTTGTGAAAGGTGATAATAAATATAGCGATAAATGCCGCACGGTATTTTCGTGAGGTTGCTCCTGCTTGCAGATTGATATAGGCGAAAATAGACATGGAAATACCATGAAAAATTCGGTTTTTAATACTATTTGAATTGTCCCAATAATCTACAAGGTCATAATGTATAAGGTAGGAGATAAATAAGGAAAAGAGTAATGCCATATAGAGAGCGATAACTGCATTTTTTCGGTATTTATCAATAGAGAAATAGATCATAAATAGGGGGATGAGTAAAAACTCTCTATATTTTGAGAGTATTTTTACACTATAGTTTGTTTCTGCATTCGACCAAAAAATACTTACCCCCAGCCAAAGAAAGAGCAGTGTAGAGAAGAGAGCCATTCGATTGCTCTTTAATAAATAGGGGTACTGTTTGATGCTTTTCGTGCAAAGTAACAATATGATTGGCAGACCTAGTAATAGGTTATGGGCGGCGTTACCGAGTAGGGGGATACTAAAAACTCCTGCTATTAAGAGCCAAGCCCCTATATTTAATAGAATAGGCTGAGCTTGGGTGCTTTCTGAATTATCGAATGACATGAGCGGCTATTTTCCCTGCGCAATTTTTAAATAAAGTTGTTGGTGCTGAAAGCCCAAGTTATCCCAAGTTAATCTTAATGAATCGACTTTTTGTTCAGTCATTAGTTTTAATAGAGCTTGTTGCCAAGCTTCGGTCTGATTTAATGGTAGTACTAAGCCATGTTGCTCATGAATCAATTCTGCAATACCGCAACAGTCAGATATAAGGACAGGTAAACCTGTTGCGTTTGCTTCAGCAATGACCATCCCGAACGGTTCAGCTGTTGCGGGATGAATCAGAATGTCGATTAATGGCAATGTATCTTCAGAACGTTGCCAGCCTCTTAATTGGTAGTTATCACTTGGCCATTCTGTAAATAGATGTTCTATCTCTTCTGGTTCAGGCCCAGTCACAATAAATGTGATTTGAGGGTTTTGATCGACTAATGGTTTAACGACTTTGACGGCAAACTCTAGTCCTTTCCGTTGCCACTCTTTACCAATAAAACCAATGGCAGAGCCGGTTGATTGTCGGGGAAGTCGAGTAAACTGTTCTGATACCCCAGGATAAGCGGGAAACCCTAGTTTATGGGCCGCTGCAGGGTATAGTTTTGCCAGCTGATCTGAAACGAGAAGCGAGTTGGGCAGGATAGTTTGGACATTTTCACCAAAAAGTTCGCGTTTTTCTAAATATTCCCAAGTGGCAATACGAGGGGATAAATAATCTAAAACTCTTTTTTTGCGTGTCAGAATGGATGGGCCATGAAATGTAGTCACATGATGTTCAGCACAACGTTCATGGCTGTGTATAACCCAGCCTGTTATATCGGCGGCTTTAAAGTATTGAGAGACGCGTTTAGAAAATCTGAGCATTGAAAGCCAGCGTGGTTTTGGTTTTACACTCCCCAGTTCGATGACTTCGATATTTTTATCGCATTCTTCATAAGCTTGTTCGCAAATAACTTTAACTTTTTGACCCTGTTTTACTAATGCATGGGTCAGTTCCCAAACATAGCGCTCCATGCCGCCTACAGGACCATAGCGACGAACAATGTGAATTGAAGATGTTTGTATATTCACGATTTATTTATCCAGATCGGTATAGTGTTTTTTACTGATCTCAAGACCAAACATATCTTCAATTTTTAGCTTTAAACGGACTTTTTTGTCTCGTTTTGTCAGTTTGTAACTAGGATTAGGAGTGAACTCCCATTCAGCATCAGTTTTTAACCAATCGTTTACGACCGCAGGGTGTGTGCCTTTAAAGGGGCGCAGAACCGCAGGGTCTATATCACCATATCCAGGAAACGGCGCGGGTTTCTCATTCCAGTATTGTGAAACTTGGTTTATCTTTTCTTGCATCTTGGCGACGTTTCTTACATGACCATAATGGTAGATATTACCGCCGGCATGGCGCGCTTTTGGATAGCGACCACGTTTGTTTTTATCGAGTACAACAAAGAACAAACCATCTGGCGCATAGCTACGAATTGAGTTTCTAATAATGCGGGGTGCTCGACGGTATCCTGAAATACCTACTTGATCCGGCCGCCCATAAAAGTGGTAGAAATCAAAGTAGAACGCTTCAGTTGCTGGATCATCGAGGTATTTTTCCATATTGCCACGAATCGCTTCGATCTCGTTTTCGTGTAAGACTTCATCACCTTCAATATACAGGGCCCAATCTCCTGTACAGTTGAAGTGTGCAATCATCTTCTGCTGGCCGTAGACATAGCCACGGTCCTGCATTTTGTCGTTCCATGTTGTATGGATAATGCGGATTTTGGGATCGTTAATCTCATTTAGGAGCGCTTCTGTATCATCATCGCAGTTCCCTAATGCGATAATGAATTCATCACACAAAGGTAATGCCGAGCGGATACTCTCAACAAAAGGATAACCCAGTGTTGAACCGTTTTTTAGAAAAGTAAAGCCACTGACTTTCACAAGAGTCTCCTAAGATTAGCGTGCTTTTGTGTTATATAGTTTTTGATCGCCATCGGGTTGAGTTTTAAAGCGCTTATGTACCCACATGTATTGGGTAGGCGCTTTTCTTACACCCGCTTCTACCGCTAAATTCATTAAGCGCGCATCTTCAACTTCATCGCCACTTGGAAAGTCTGGGACAGAAACAATCTCCATAATATAGCCTGAATCATCCTCTTTTCTGCGTAGATGCAAACAAACAATCGGTGAATTGTTAAACCTAACCATATTAGTGGTGGCTGTGATTGTTGCGGCTGTTTGGCCAAAAAAGGGCACAAATACAGAATTTTTTCGTCCAAGGTCTTGATCAGGGGCGTACCAGATAATGAGGTTCTGTTTTAGCTTTCTGATTATCTCGCGTATTTTTTTTCGTTCTACAGGGATACTAAAAGAAGAACGTCCTTTAGTGATCATTGCATCCATAAGAGGATTGTTATGTTCCCTATAGGTTGTAGCTATTGGAGTTTTATAAACTGAAAACAATAGACCGCCCAAGTCGAGCTGAGAGTAATGGCCGCCGAGTAAAATCACACCGCGACCAAGACTAAGGGCTTCATCGAGTAGTTCAAAGCCTATGTATTCGGTGCGCGCGATGAGCCGTTTTTTATTGCCCCAATAGGCCCATGCAGTTTCAATAATGCCTATTCCATTGTTTTTGAATACATCTTTTACAAACTGCTCACGCTCGGCCGCTGTTAGTTCAGGGAAGCATAAGGAGCAGTTTACCTCAGTGACATGACGGCGTTTAGGAAGTAAATGATAAAGTATTATTCCAATTAAACGTCCGAAGCTTAAGCCTAACTTATAAGGTAGAAAAGCCAGTAGCCTTAATACTAGAATGCCTAGCCATGTTGGCCAGTATTTGGGTGCAAAGAAAGAGGTTGATGTATTCACTGTTTATGTATATCTCTAGAATCAGTAGGGGATTATACCTATGTCAGCAATACTCAGCTAGATGGAAGGTTGGGCAACTGAGGCTAGCAAGGTACAATAGTGACTAATTATTTGTAATATAAGATAGATCTATATGACTGATCAGGTTCCAGCATCAGGAACAGGGATGAAGATATACCTTCGTCTTCTTGCATATGTACGGCCATATTGGCTGCCTTTTTCCCTAGGTATTATCGGTTTTATTATTTATGCCGCGACGCAAACAGGGTTTGCTGCCCTTATGGAGTATCTTGTTGATGCTATAGGGGAGCAGAAAGAGAATGCGTATATCTATGGTCCTTTGGCTTTGATGGGTATTGCTTTTGCTCGAGGGCTCGGCACCTTTATGGGGAACTACTTTACTGCTTATGTGGCGCGTAATATTGTTCATCAATTACGGGTGGTGATGTTTGATAAGTTGTTAGTTATTCCTTTGGATTATTTTCACAATAATGCCTCGGGTCATATCCTTTCTAAAATCTCTTATAATGTTGAGCAGGTCACTAACGCTGCCACGGAATCGCTCAAAATTAGCGTAAGAGAGGGGATGACTGTTCTTGGCTTGCTCGGCTATCTGTTGTTTCTTAATTGGCAATTAACCCTAGTGTTTGCTGCGGTGTCGCCGTTTATTGCGCTGGTCGTTGCTGTAGCTTCTAAACGCTTTCGTCGTTTAGGTCATCGTATTCAAGACTCTATGGGTGAGGTGACTCATGTGGCTTCTGAAAACGTGCAAGGTGTACAGGTTGTTAGAATATTTGGTGGTAGTGATAAGGAGCGTCAACGCTTTGGTGAGGCGAGTGGACAAAATTTACGCCAGAGCTTAAAAATGGCAACCACTGAGGCGTTGAGTACCCCTATAGTGCAGCTTATAGTATCGAGTGCATTAGCATTGTTGATCTTTCTAGCCTTACATCCTCTGATGAGTACTGGTATGAGTGCGGGGCAATTTATTGCTTTTATTACTGCCGCAGGCTTGATCGCTAAACCGCTTCGTTCTTTAACTGAAGTGAATGGTGCAATTCAGCGAGGGATCGCCGCAGCGCAGAGTATCTTTGAGTTGATTGATGAAGAGATAGAAAGCAATACTGGTGCAGTCATCAGTGAGCGCGGAGAAGGTCGATTACAACTCCATAATCTATGTTTCTCCTATCTACCCAATAAGCCGGTCTTGACCAACCTTAATCTGTCGATCGCTCCCGGCCAAACAGTGGCTTTTGTCGGTAAATCGGGTAGTGGTAAGTCAACCTTAGCAAATCTGTTGCCTCGCTTTTATGAGCCAACATCGGGTGAGATTTTGCTTGATGGTCAACCTCTGGCGGAGTACGAATTAGCATCGTTACGCAATCAGATCGCATTAGTAACACAAAATGTTGTTCTTTTTGACGGAACCATTAGAGAAAATATTGCTTACGGTGCGATGAAGGATGTGAGTGAAGAGGATATTCTCGCCGCCGCTGAAGCCGCGCATGTTATGGAATTTGTCTCGCGGATGAGTGATGGTTTAAATACCGAAGTAGGGGAAAAAGGAACGAAATTATCTGGTGGGCAACGTCAGCGTATTGCTATAGCGCGTGCCATTCTTAAAAATGCCCCTGTACTTATTCTCGATGAGGCTACCTCTGCTTTAGATACTGAATCGGAAAGGCATATTCAAGCAGCACTGGAAAATGTAATGCAGGGTCGAACCACCTTGGTCATTGCCCACCGTTTGTCGACTATTGAATCTGCAGATCAGATTGTTGTGATGGAGCAGGGGCAAATTATTGAGCAAGGCACACATCATGAGCTATTAGCCATGGGACGTACCTACGCTGGACTATACAAAAAGCAGTTTAGTGAAGGTGTGGGTGCTGCTCACTCGAACCTAGATACGACTGAAAAATAAAGTACTGGAGATATTGAATGAAAATCCATATGCCGCGTTTTGATAAAGCTCAGGTGCTTGTTGTTGGTGACCTGATGCTAGATCGCTATTGGCAGGGGCCGACTTCACGTATCTCTCCTGAGGCGCCGGTTCCTATTGTTAAAGTTGAGCAGCATGAGGATCGTCCCGGTGGCGCTGCAAACGTTGCCCTTAATGTCACAGCGTTAGGGGCTGGTGTTTCACTGGTAGGGTTGGTAGGTGATGATGAGGCGGGGGTAGCGCTTGAGAAACAGTTGCAATCGGCCCGCGTACACTGTGCTTTTTCTAAGGCTGAGAATGAGCCGACAATTACTAAGTTGCGCGTGATTAGTCGCCATCAGCAGTTGATTAGGTTGGATTTTGAAGAGCCCTTCTCCCATGACTATAGTGAGCAGATAGAAAATGCTACTTCGCCACTTTTAGAGAATGTTGGTGTTTTGGTGCTATCTGACTATGGAAAAGGGACGTTATCAGATTGTCAGAGCCTGATTCGTGACGCTAAAAATAACAATGTAACTATATTGGTGGACCCTAAGGGATGTGATTTTAGTCGCTATAAAGGCGCCACGCTACTAACGCCAAATCTGTCCGAATTTGAGACTATTGTTGGTGTTTGTAAAACTGAAGATGAGTTGGTAACACGAGGTCAGGCACTCGTTAAAGAGTTGGAGCTTGAAGCGTTACTGATTACTCGCAGTGAGCAGGGCATGACACTCATTCGTGCTAATAAAGAAGAGTTACATTTTCCTGCACGTGCCCGAGAAGTGTTTGATGTGACAGGTGCGGGGGATACAGTCATCTCAACGTTAGCGGCTGCATTGGCTTCAGGTGAAGATCTCCCTAATGCCGTTGCGCTATCTAATATTGCTGCCAGTATTGTGGTTGGTAAGCTGGGTACGGCGGCGATTAGTGCACCAGAACTTCGTCGAGAGGTTAGCAAGGAGCAAGGTGCAGAGAAAGGGGTCATGACTGAAGAGCAGCTACTTATAGCCTTAGCTGATGCTCGAGCGGCAGGGGAGTCCATCGTTTTTACTAATGGTTGCTTCGATATTCTTCATGCTGGCCATGTAGGTTACTTAGCGCAAGCACGCGCCCAAGGTGATCGTCTTGTCTTAGCGATCAATAGTGATGAGTCAGTCAGTCGCCTTAAAGGCCCTGGCCGTCCTATTAATCCTGTTGAGCGGCGAATGGCGGTTTTATCCGGTTTAGAAGCGGTGGATTGGGTACTTTATTTTGATGAAGATACGCCAGAGCGCTTATTGGAGCGGGTACGTCCTGATGTACTCGTCAAAGGCGGTGATTACGGTATCGAAGGTGTTGTCGGTGGGGAGTTTGTACGCAGCTATGGTGGTGAAGTTAAAGTATTATCATTTCTTGATGATTGCTCTACAACGGCTATTGTAGAAAAGATTCAGAAAGATACAGATCTTTAAGTGCTAAGATAAGAGAAAGCTATTTCCGATTGATAGCTTTCTCTGCTGCTTTAACATTACTGCGTAAGTGTTCAGGGTTGATGGTGCCAATAATCGCGGATGTTACGCCTGGATGAGCAAAGATATAGTCAAAACTGGCTTGTACAGAGTCTCCGTTTGAAGCCGCACAAATATGCCCTGATGCGAGTGCCTTTTTCAGTAAAATACCTTTGTTATTTTGCGCAGCATAATCAAGCACAGGTTCCTCCTCTGTGTGATCTAAGTTATAAGTGACCATTGCACAATCCGATTGTTGCAGCGCTAAGAGTCCGCCCTCGATAGTTTTGGTCGACATCCCGCTTGCGCGTATCTTTCCCTGAGTTTTTAATTCATTTAGCGCCTGAAGTGTGCCGTAGCGTTCTATGATTTCTACATCATTACCGTCGGAATGGATTAGCAACATATCAATATAATCGGTATCAAGGCGTTTTAAGCTACGTTCTACACTAAATTGCAGATGTTCAGGGGTGAAAATATAGCTGGATTGACCTGTTGAATTATCAAACTCTTCGCCTGCTTTTGAACAGATAATCCAGTCTTGCCGCTGTCCTTTGAGTAACTTACCTAAACGCTCTTCACTATTGCCATAAGCAGGCGCTGTATCGATTAAATTAATCCCTAACTCTTTAGCAAGAGCAATAAGATCGCTGGCTTCCTTATCACTAGGCAATACAAAATGTGTAGGATATTTGACGCCCTGATTTCTGCCGAGCTTGACGGTTCCCATACCAAGGGGGGAGATATTTAAACCCGTATTAGCCAACTGACGTTTTAGCAAAATAGAGTCTCCCAAACAGGCTCTGCGGTTTCAGGTTTGGGCAGTATTTGTAGGGGCTGTAAGCTATTACTTTCTACTGCTTGGCTAGGTTGATCACATAAAGATAATACTTGATCGGCAAGGTCGGGAGAGAGCGCTAGTTTAGTGGGCCAAGCCACAATACAGTTACCTACTTTTTCTGCATAAGCGGAATCGGGCCTTACCAGTGCTGATTGTTTAGGTTCTGCGCGGTTAATATGGAAAGCGGCCCATTCTGCTTTAGATAGATCAACCCAAGGCAGCAGTGTGGCAAGCTCCTCTTTCGCGAAGGCTATCTGTTCTTGCTCTGTACGGTCCATGCCTGTTTCTGCGACGTTACCCCCTAAATACCATATATGTTTACCATCTTTACAGGGGTGTGTTGTGATGGTTGCGACTGGTTTACTGCCAGTGCCAATACAGTGGGCATAGGTTGGTAGGTCGTATTGGTGTTTGACCATTACCATATGCAAAGGGCGACGCTGCATTTCGGGTTGGCGGATATCGAGTGTTTTAGCTAGTGCTTCAAAACCTTCACCTGAAGTGAGTACTAAATTCTTAGCTTCTAAGCGTAGGTTTTGGGTTGGGAAGGTAATGCCTTTGATGGTTTTACCATCGCTATCAATCTGAGCGTTAGTGATATCGGCTTGATAGATTCTATTTTCTACTGGTTGGCGTAGCGTGTTGATAACACTAGGAATATCCAAAACTAGTTCATTTAGGCGATATAGAGAGCCTTTGAATTGTTTGTTTTTGAATACTTGTGGGCGCTCATTAGCGGAAACTTCTTCAACCCGCCCTCTAAAGGCTTTGGTCGCAAAGAAAGTTGTCATGCGAGAGCCAAGAGAGCCTTTTGACCACATATAGTGGGCATCTGAAAGGATATTTACGCCGTTTAAGTTGATCTCACCTTGGCCATCTAAGCAGTCACGCCAGCGTTGAGGCATCTCTTTAATTGTATTTGAGGCTTGTGTTAGAACACCGCTCAGTGCGTATTTAGTGCCGCCATGAATAATACCTTGAGAGCGTATTGATTGCCCTCCACCTAAGGTGCTTTTTTCCAGCAAAATAGCATTAAAACCTGCGCTAACTGCGCGATTTAATGTCCATAGGCCCGCGATACCGCCACCTATAATAATTAGGTCAAGCTTTAGGGTGTTCATAAAAGGCTTCGTTACAAAAGTTTAGGGGGCCATTATAGGCAAGTGCAGGGGGCGCTGGCTAGGTTATCAGGATGGATGAGAAAAATGACTTTAGGTATAGAAACCATGTAAGCATGATATAATTGTTGCTCTTTGTTTGTGGCTGAAAAACTGTAATGAATCGTCTGCTCTATACCGTTTTATTTTACCTCGCGTTGCCTTTTATTTTAGGCCGGTTATGGTGGCGAGGTTTGAAAGCACCCGCTTATAGAGAGCGCTGGCTAGAACGGTTGGGTTTTTTTAAACCTAAAAACAAGATGAGCACGCAGCCGCTCTGGATTCATGCTGTTTCTGTAGGTGAAACTCTAGCTATAGTGCCCCTAGTTAAGCTGATTCAGGCGCGTTATCCAGATATACCTATTGTGATGACAACTATGACGCCGACAGGGGCTGAACGGGTAAAGGCAAGTTTTGCTGATACTGTGACCCACTACTACTGTCCATATGACCTGCCTTGTGCTCTCAAACGTTTTATTAAAAAGCTAAATCCTCGGGCCTGCGTAATTGTAGAAACTGAGCTATGGCCGAATCTTGTTAATAGTTGCGCACATAGTGGTATTCCTTTACTGGTTGCGAATGCACGGTTGTCTGAACGTTCCGCTAGAGGTTATACGCGATTTAGTACATTGGCGCGGCAGATGTTAGAACAGATCAATATGATAGCCGTACAAAATGAGATTGATGGCCAACGGTTTTTAGATTTAGGTCTGCCTTCTCGCTCTATGTCGGTCACTGGGTCAATCAAATTTGATGTTAAAGCGCCAGAAGGAAGTGAACGTTTGGCTTATGCATTGCGCCAGATGTGGGGGGAATCACGGAAAGTCCTCATTGGTGCGAGCACCCATGAGGGAGAGGAATCAGAATTGATTGCGGTTTATCAGCAACTACTATCCGATTACCCCGATCTTTTATTAGTGGTTGTGCCGCGTCATCCTGAACGTTTTGATCGGGTAGCAGAGCTAATTAAGCAAGCTGGTCTGAAATTAGCGAGGCGTAGTTTAGGGCAGCAGCCGGAGAGTCGCACACAAGTGTATCTGGGCGATACTATGGGAGAGTTAATGAAACTATTGGCTGCTGCAGATATCGCTTTTGTTGGCGGCAGTTTGGTTGAGCGTGGCGGACATAACCCACTGGAACCTGCGGTGTTAAAAAAGCCCGTTATTATGGGACCACACTATTTTAACTTTCAGTTGATCTGCGACTCCCTTCAGCAAGCTGGTGGCTTAACGGTTGTGAGTGATGCCGATGGACTTGCTGGCGAGTTAAGGCGTCTGTTAGACGATACGGAGCGGTTGAGCAGCCAGGGGCAGGGAGGGTATCAATTTGTTATGCAAAATCAGGGCGCATTAGAGAAACTATACGCCCTGACGGATGAATACTGCTTAAAGGATTAAGTGTTTTCTGAAGTTCGACGATCCATCTCTTCACATAACCAGTGGCCGATAAAAATATGAGCTTCTTGGATGCGTGCGGTTTCATCGGATGGTATACGGATGAGATGATCAGCAATCTCATTGAGTTGGCCGCCATGAGAACCCGTCCAAGCCCATGTTTTGCAACCTATTTCAGATGCTGCTTTGATGGCATCAATAATATTTGCGCTATTACCTGATGTAGATATACCAATGATGAGATCTTCTGGTTTAGCTAATGCTTGAATTTGGCGGGTAAAGACCGTATCAAAGCTGTAATCATTACTATGGGCGGTCAGTATTGATGTGTCTACCGTCAGGGCGATGGCTGATAAAGGCTTTCTTTCAGCTTTGTAACGAACAACAAATTCGGCGGCTAAATGTTGGCTGTCAGCTGCGCTACCGCCATTGCCCATAAAAATAAGTTTGCCGCCTTTTTGAAGACAAAGATCGATCTGTTCTACCAATTGCTCTGTTTCTACTTTGATCGTTTGCAGTTTGTTAAAAGTATCGAAGTGGCGCTGCAATGCATTATCAAATGACATGTTTACGCCCCTGCCAAATCAAATTCAAGGGTCTCGCCCGCTTGTTCACTAAATGCGCGGGTCAGGAAGGGACTGAGTTGCTCTCCATTACTGTCTAATACCCAGCTGGCTTGTTCCGCATCATAGTCAAAATGGTAGCCGCCGCTTTTAGTAGCAAGCCAGAGCTGTTTAACAGGAGCTTGTCGGGTGAAAATAAGCTGAGTTTTATTCTCGCAGATAATGGTCAGTATGCCACCACCTTGTAGTACATCTATATCTGTTTCAGCTTCATCTAGAATCTCTTCAATTTGTTCTAAGGTTGCGTCAACACGATCGTTAAATTCACTCTCAGTCATTTCTCACTCCGGCTAGTTAAAG
Source organism: Neptuniibacter sp. 2_MG-2023 (assembly GCF_030547495.1). Classification (NCBI taxonomy): domain Bacteria; kingdom Pseudomonadati; phylum Pseudomonadota; class Gammaproteobacteria; order Oceanospirillales; family Oceanospirillaceae; genus Neptuniibacter; species Neptuniibacter sp. 2_MG-2023. The sequence goes on from NZ_JAUOQC010000013.1 coordinate 66,540, forward strand.
CCTTCAAACATGGGCTATGGCATAGGAGTATATCAAGCTAAACTGAAAAGCCGAAGAATGATTCTCATTATACCGTCGTGTTTCTGCCTGTATTTAGCTAAAAAAGGTTATTTTATTTGTCTTTAAATAAGGTTTTTTTAACTAAATTTGAAAACGGTTTTATGAATATTTCTGGTTATAGGTATAATCGATGGATTATGCCGTTTATTTGGGGAAAGCTGCTGTGAAAGCACAGACGAAATGTATTGGGTTGGTCATGTTGTTAAGCTTACTTATCTTGGGTGGTTGTGGTCAAAAAGGCCCTTTGTATCTGCCTAGTGAAGAAGCAGATAAAAATTCACAGCAGAAATAGAATGTTAAGAGATTTTTAATGGATACATTTGAGTATAGAAACGAACAGCTTTGCTGTGAAGAAGTGGCTTTGACGCAAATTGCTGAAGAGTTTGGCACCCCAACCTATGTTTATTCAAGAGATGCACTAGAGCGCGCTTATCTTGCTTATGCAGAAGCTCTGGAAGGGCGAGATGCTCTCGTATGCTATGCAGTAAAAGCGAATTCTAATATTGCAGTATTGAATGTATTAGCTCGTTTAGGCGCTGGTTTTGATATTGTTTCTGCGGGTGAGCTTGAACGGGTTTTAAGAGCGGGTGGTGATGCTTCTAAAGTCGTTTTTTCAGGGGTAGGCAAACAGCCTTACGAGATTATTCAAGCGCTTAATGCGGGGATCCGCTGTTTTAATATTGAGTCAGAAGCTGAATTAGTTCGTGTTAATGATGTGGCTGCTGCTGAAGATAAAATTGCCGCTATATCGTTCCGAGTGAATCCTGATGTTGATGCGGGTACACACCCTTATATATCTACAGGGTTAAAAGATAATAAATTCGGTATTGATATTAATGAAGCTGTACGCATTTATAAGCGCGCAGCAGAGATGAATAATGTTGATATTGTCGGTATGGATTGCCATATCGGTAGTCAGTTGACTGAAGTTGCGCCATTCTTGGATGCTCTTGATCGTGTTTTGGTTTTAGTTGATAAGTTGGCTGAAGAAGGCATCAAGATTAAACATTTAGATTTAGGTGGGGGGCTTGGTGTTTGTTATACCGATGAAGAACCGCCTACTCCGCAAGAGTATATCGCTGCTGTCTTAGATAAATTAGGCGACCGTGAGTTAGGGCTGATTTTTGAGCCGGGTCGTTCGATTGCTGCAAATGCTGGTGTGATGCTAACGCGAGTTGAGTTTTTGAAGTGCACGGATGAGAAAAACTTCGCCATAATTGATGGCGCAATGAATGACCTTATACGCCCTGCGCTATACAGTGCTTATCAAGATATTATTCCAGCCCTTTTGCGGGAGGGTGGAGAAACTAAATCTTGGGATCTAGTGGGCCCGGTTTGTGAAACGGGTGACTTTTTAGGTAAAGATCGCGCTCTAAATTTAGAGCCAGGTGACCTGTTGGCGGTTTGCTCTGCCGGTGCTTATGGTTTTGTGATGGCATCTAATTACAACAGCCGTGGTCGCCCAGCTGAAGTGATGGTTGATGATAGTCAGCACTATCTTATTCGGAAACGTGAAACTTTGACGGATCTTGTTAGAGGTGAGCAACTTTTACCTAAAGATCGTTAGGAGCTTTATCTATGTTAGTTCGTTTCACTAAAATGCATGGGTTAGGTAATGACTTTATGGTGCTGGATCTTGTTACTCAGCGTATTAAAGTGACACCTAAACTTGTAAAAAAGCTCAGTGACCGGCACTTAGGTGTTGGTTTTGATCAGCTACTCATTGTTGAGCCGCCGACAGAGCCTGATGTTGATTTTCGTTATCGGATTTTTAACCAAGATGGCTCGGAGGTTGAAAACTGCGGTAATGGAGCTCGCTGTTTTGCTAAGTTTGTGCGTGATAAACGGCTTACAGGTAAAACGACCATTACTGTGCAGACGGCCAATGGACGTGCACAACTGAAGGTTCATCCCGATAAAAAGGTTGAAGTGGATATGGGGGCGCCTATTCTTCAACCGGAGGCTATTCCATTTGTAGCTAATCAGCAGGCAATTACCTATTCCGTTGATCTGGATGTGAAAGGTGAGACACAGACTGTTGAGCTGAGTGCTGTTTCTATGGGTAATCCTCATGCTGTCTTGTTGGTTAATAGTACAGATGAAGCGCAAGTAGAAACTTTGGGGCCACTTTTGGAGGCTCACCCACGGTTCCCAGCCAAAGCTAATATTGGCTTTATGCAGGTACTTAATCGTAATGAAGTTAATCTACGTGTTTTTGAGCGCGGCGTAGGGGAAACCCGAGCCTGTGGCACCGGTGCTTGTGCAGCCGTTGTTGCAGGGGCGTTGCGTGGTAAGCTTGATATGCCGGTTACCGTTCATCTGCCTGGTGGTGATTTGCAGATTGAATGGCATGGTGAGGAACAGCCCGTTATTATGACTGGGCCAGCAACAACGGTTTTTGAAGGACAGGTTTTTATATGAGTGATCAATTAGAACAGCTGACAGAGGCGAAGGTTGCTGATTTTTTACAGCAGCATCCGGACTTTTTTACTCGTAATGCTAAGTTGTTAGAGAAGTTATATGTACCTCATGAAACAGGTCGAGCTGTTTCGTTAGTCGAGCGCCAGACAACTGTGCTACGTGAGAAAAATCAAAATCTTACGTCACATCTTTCAGATCTGATCGATATTGCTCGCCATAATGATGTTCAGTTTGAAAAAACTAAACGTATGGTACTTGCTTTGCTTGAATCTGAAACATTGGATGATATAGCGGTCGCTATCGATGAAAGCCTTTGTCAGGATTTTGCGAGTGATACAACCTCATTGATTTTATTTACCCATAAACCTTTGGATGTCAATAATTTGCGTCTGATGGATCAAGATAGCGCCAGTGTTATCAGTGGGTTGATGAGTACCAATCTTCCGAGCTGTGGACAATTAAGTAAGGCTGAAAACGAGTTTATTTTTGCGGCTGACGCGATCAAAGTGCAATCTGCGGCGGTAGTGCCTTTAGTTCAGGGAGAAGCATTGGGGTTATTAGCTGTCGGTAGTTTTGATCCTAATTACTTCACAAGTAGCCAAGGAACTGTTTTGCTTAGTTACGTTGGTGAAGTGTTAAGTCGTGTTGCTTATCGGATTATGCGCCAACAGGAATATTAAATTTTTACACAACAAGATGGAGAAGATAGTTTGAAGGAAGCTCAGCTTGAGCAATTTTTGCACTATCTTTCCACTGAAAAGCAACTGTCTCATCATACGCTGGATAACTATGCACGTGATCTTGCAAAGTTTAGTGACTTCATTGATGAGCAGGACCTATCTCAGTGGGCTGATGTAGAAGCCAAACACGTTCGCCAGTTTGTGGTTAAAATTCATCGGCAGGGGCTATCTGGCGCTAGTATTCAACGGGCGCTGTCTGCTACGCGTAGTTTTTATCGTTTTCTTGCTCGAGAGCGCCTAGTCGAGCAAAATCCTGCGCTTGCGGTTCAGGCGCCAAAATCATCACGTAAACTTCCTAGTACACTGGATGCGGATCAGATGGTCCAGTTATTAGATATTCCTATTATTGATGCAGTGTCTGCTAGAGATGCTGCAATCATGGAGTTGATCTATTCATCGGGTTTACGTATATCCGAACTTGTTAGCTTGGATATGCATAGTATCGATTTAGCGGACCATAGCTTAAGAGTTACTGGTAAAGGCAGTAAAATGCGTATGTTGCCAATAGGAAGTAAGGCAATTACGGCCATTGATCAGTGGCTAGATTATCGGCATCAGTTAGCTGATTATAGTGAGAGTGCTCTATTTGTGAGCAAACGTGGTAGTCGTATATCAGTAAGAGCAGTACAGCAACGTATGGATTATTGGGGCAAGCGATTAGGGGTACAAGGCAAAGTTCATCCTCACCGTCTAAGACATAGTTTTGCTAGCCACATGTTGGAATCCAGTGGAGATCTACGTGCTGTGCAAGAGCTTTTAGGGCATGAAGATATCTCCACGACCCAGATCTATACTCACTTAGATTTTCAGCATTTGATGCAGGTTTATGAAGGTGCGCACCCTAGGGCACATAAAAAGGCAAAGAAATGATTAAATGTATTACCTTTGATCTGGATGACACTTTATGGGCTGTTGATCCCGTTATAAAGCAGGCCAATCAGACTATGTTTGATTGGTTGGCTCAATATGCGCCTGCGTTTACTCGCTGCTATCAGTTAAAGGATTTAGCCATATTAAGAACGGCTGTTTTGTCGGAACAGCCTGATATTGCCCATAGTGTGACTCAAATTAGAATGGCCCAATTACGCTTTGGTTTAGAGAAGGCTGGCTATTCGGCGCAAGATGTTAAGTTATTAACAGAGCAAGCCTTTGATGTTTTTTTACATGCGCGCCAACAAGTAAGTTATTTTGAGCATGCCCGTGAAACGCTGCTGGCGTTAAAAAAGCAGGGCTATATTTTAGGCGCGTTAAGTAACGGCAATGCAGATATCCACAAGGTTGGATTAGCAGATGTGATGGATTTCCAGTTTAAAGCCGATGATGTTGGGGCGATGAAACCTCATCCGCTCATGTTTGAGCAGATGTTAGCGCATACAAATCTGCGTCCTGAACAAGTGATACATATAGGTGATAACCCTCAGCATGATATTGAGGGAGCGGAAGCCGCAGGTTTGTGGACAATCTGGGTTAACCTGAAGCAAGACGCTCATATCCCAAATGCCAGTAAAGAAGTAAATTGCTTGAGTGAAATAGTGGAAAAAGTTGAAGAAATTAGAGAGGAGGCTGTTAATAAGGTGGTTTTGTAAGTATCCATTCCAAATGAATTATAAATTCAATCTGTTTGACATATCCCTTTCTAATGTCAATTTTTTTACTTTATTGTGAACAATTTATTAATTCTTTTGTCTTAAGGGCAGTTTCCTATAAAATGAGCCCCACTTTAGTGCACCAAAGGCAGCGATACGTTGCTAACTTCAGACTCGGGATATGGTGTATTTCTTCCAACTATTTGAATTAAATGGATTATTATAATGCAGTCATTTGCAATGCTGATGGTGCGCTCCCTGTTTTATGTGTTGTTTATTGTGGGCGTGGCACACCTTTTTTCAATGGAAGGTTATTCTGAACTGACTAAAAGTGATTATGGTGAGCATTCGACCACGGAACAAATGCACAATGCTTTTGCATTTATAAGTTGTGTGGTGTTTTTTATCGCAGCCAAACTAAGTCAGTCGCTGAGGCCCGCTGTTGTTATTGTAGCGACATTAGTTGGTTTAATGCTGATCCGAGAATTTGACGCATTTCTGGACGATAACTTTTTTGACGGGGCTTGGCAGGTATTGGTTTATAGCTCTATAGCGGCGTCCGCCTTTTATTTATTTAAGCAACCTCGTCCAATCAAAGAGTCTCTAATTGAGTACTCCCGTTCATCTAGTGCTGGAATATTTCTAAGTGGTATTTTAGTTGTTCTGGTTTTCTCTCGCCTGTTTGGTAGAGGATCCTTTTGGGAAGCGGTGATGGGTGATGGCTATATGCGAGTGGTCAAAAATATAGCGGAAGAGGGGACTGAGTTAATAGGTTATGCTTTATTGGTTATCGCCGCTGTGGAATTTTTATGGCAAGTGATTAGCAAAAGGCGAGCGGATAAGGTTTAGCAGCGACTAACATAAAGACATAAAAGCGTGGTATTCCACGCTTTTTTTATGTGTAACCATTATGTTACTGCAAGTGTAAATCTACGTAAGCTGTTATGAGATTCTTATTTTTATCTGGCCCGGGTTACTTGGTTTTCAATCGACAAGCTAAGGTGATTACTGTCTTTGGCTATCTAGCTTAAAGAAATATCTCTAGCAGATCATTCAAGAATAAACGGCCTTGTTGGGTCGGTACTAAGCGATTATTGGATGCGCTTAGTAGTCCTCTCTTTATGGCGCTATCGAGCAGTGGTGATAGTGTGGTTAGTGGGATACCTGTACGTTCAGAAAATAACTGTTTAGGTACTCCTTTATGTAAGCGCAGGGCGTTCAACATAAACTCAAAAGCGCGGTCATCTTGTTCTATCAGTTCATGACCTACAAGTCGGCTACTAGGTTGCATATAAGCTTTAGGTTGTTTCTGTTTCCAGCGACGAATAATCTGTTGTTCTTCTAATAAAGTAATTTTACCGTGGGCGCCAGCCCCTATGCCTATATAATCACCGAAGGTCCAGTAGTTTAAGTTATGTTGTGATGGGGTGTTCCCTTGAGTGTAAGCGGATATCTCATATTGTTCGAATCCCGCTTGTTGGATGTGCTGGAGGCCTTTTTCTTGAATGGACCATAGTGTTTCATCCACCGGAAGTTGAGGTGGTTTAGCATAGAATTCTGTATTGGGCTCGATGGTCAGTTGATACCATGAAAGATGATCGGGTTGAAGCCCAATAGCTTGCTGAAGATCGGCTAAGGCACCGTCCTCTGTCTGGTTGGGTAAACCATGCATAAGGTCTAAATTTAGCTTAGGGAAAAGCTCACGCGCTAAAGTTGCTGCTTTTATCGCTTCGTCTGCACAATGGATACGTCCTAGAGCTTTTAGCTGTTGATCATTAAAACTTTGGATGCCGATAGATAGGCGATTGATGCCTGCTTCTCTATAGCCAATAAACTTATTTCTCTCAAAAGTACCAGGGTTTGCCTCCAGTGTGATTTCTGCATCGGTGCGGATAGGAATGATAGTATGGATTTTTTGTAGTAAGTGTTTATAACTATCAGCACTGAATAAGCTGGGGGTTCCTCCGCCAATAAAGATGCTCTGTATCTCACGGCCTTGGGCAAATTGGCGTTCGTTATTTAAGTCATCAAGCAGTGTTTTAATATAATCGGCTTCGGGTAAAGTCTCACGCTGAGCATGGGAATTAAAGTCACAATAGGGGCACTTCTGCACACACCATGGTACGTGTATATAAAGTGAGAGTGGTGGGAGTAGAAGGCTCATGGGTGTTATTAATCGCTCAGTTCGACGTTTTAATAGATGCTAAATAAGGAGCTATCGTCTTTTTGAGCAGTGCTACAGCTTGCCCACGATGACTGACTTTGTTTTTCTGTGTTGGGCTTAGTTGAGCTGATGCGCTATTTAATTCAGGCACCCAAAATAGCGGGTCATAACCAAAGCCTTGCTCTCCACAGGCTTTTTCAAGAATGATGCCATCCCATGTCCCTTGGCAAATTAAAGGAGTGGGATCATTTTCATGGCGCATAAAGGCAAGTACACAGCGGAAACGCGCGCTGCGTTGCTCTGCCCCTAAACCACTTAGCTTTTCTAATAACAATGCATTGTTTTTTGCGTCGCTGGCATCCGCACCCGAGAAGCGAGCAGAGTAGATACCCGGTGCTCCATTGAGGGCGTCGACTTCAAGACCTGAGTCATCTGCTAATGCGGGTAAGCCGGTAATTTTCGCTGCATGGCGGGCTTTTAAAATAGCATTTTCAACAAAGCTTAGACCTGTTTCGTCGGCATCGGGGACATCAAATTGGGCTTGTGGAATGACTTCTACATTGAGTTCACTGAGTGCGTGGTTGAACTCATTCAGTTTACCTTTGTTTCCACTAGCTAAAACAATTTTCTGGACCATGTTTACTGCCTTTTTCTTATGTAGCGCTTTTAATTAAGTGGGGGTATACAAAAAAAGTGTGCATGATATGCACACTTTTTTATGACCTTCAGTGAGTTTAGTCTTCGTAAAAACGTTGTTCAAACTCAACCGTAAAGGCGGGGTGATTTGGATCTGGCTGTACATCTAGAGCCAAACGAAAGACTTGGCTGTTGGTGAATCCAAAATGCGCTAAATAATAGATTGCACTACCCTCATCTATTTTTTTAAACGCTAGTTTCTGCGGTTGCTCCGCCAGATTAGTAGCTGTTCCAGTGACAACTGCTTGCACGGGCGTTTTTTGATTGCCGTCAACTTTAAGAACTGAAACGTTGATTAGTGCTCTGCGTTTGCTGCGTGAAATACCAATGTTTTTAGCAACATCGGGCTGTATAAAGGTGCTATTGAAGGCGTTGTAATGTATCTCATAATCTCCATGGGACACATATTGATCTGCAAATAGCGGCTGGCTGATTAAAGCGACCACTGCTAGGAGTGTTGTCACTGTCCATTTAGCTAGTTGATTCATAATTTCCCCCACTTATTTTGTGATTCTGTAAATAGCAATTTCACCCAGCATATTTGGCCATAGATGAATCCACCAACGGTGCTGATGTTCATTATCCACAACGGTCCGTTCCATAATATATATATTGCGTTCTACACATAGGCGCTCAAAGTCCTTAAATGTACAGAAATGGGTATTTGGTGTGTTATACCAAGTATAGGGTAGGAACTTAGAAACAGGCATTTTCCCACGGAATGCAAGGTAGCCTCGTGCTCGCCAATGACCAAAATTTGGAAACGTGACTATACATTCTTTGCCTATGCGCAGCATTTCATCAATGATTTCGTCGGGACGCATCATGATTTGAATCGCTTGGGTCATGATGACGGTGTCAAAAGTGTTATCTTTGATTGAGGCGAGACCTTCCTCAATGTCTTTTTCAATAACGTTAACGCCTTTGCCTATACATTCGGTAATGTTCTCTGGGCCTATTTCTAAGCCGTAACCGGATGCTTGTTTTTCACTATGTAAATAGTGCAGAAGCTCACCATCACCACAGCAGAGGTCGAGAACTCGCTTGCCGGGTTCGACCCAATCTTTAATTAAATCTAGATCTGCGCGCATTATGAGGGCTCCTTGCTGCTTAGGCTGTTTGTATCAGCTTCTACCCGTTGCATATAGGCGTTAAAGACATCGAGGTAGCGAGGAATCGGGATTAAGAAAGCATCATGGCCTTGAGCCGCTTCGATTTCCGCATAACTAACCTGTTTATCTGCATCCACTAAGGCGTCCACAATCTCCCGTGAGCGTTCAGGAGAGAAGCGCCAATCAGTGGTAAAAGATATCACCATAAATTTAGCTTTTGCTTTTGCCAGTACCTCAGATAAGGGCTTACCCTCTGTGGCGGTTGGATCAAAGTAATCCAATGCTTTAGTCATAAGCAGATAAGTATTGGCATCAAACTCAGTCGAGAAGCGCTCTCCTTGATAGCGAAGGTAGGACTCCACCTCAAATTGAGGGGTGAAATCATAACTAATCTGACCTGATCGAAGTTCTCGACCAAATTTACTACGCATACCATCATCAGAAAGGTAGGTAATATGTCCCAGCATACGGGCAAGCATTAAGCCGACTTTCGGGACTTCATTTTGTGCATAGTAATGGCCATCATGGAACTGGGGATCTTTACTGATCGCCTGTCGCGCAACTTCATTAAAGGCAATATTTTGTGCCGATAGTTTGGGCGCCGCGGCAATGACCATACAGTGACGAAGGCGTTCTGGGTAATTGATCGACCATTGTAGAGCTTGCATGCCGCCTAAACTTCCGCCGATAACTGCAGCAAATTGTTCTATCCCAAAATGATCAGCTAAACGGGCTTGGCTCTCTACCCAATCATCAACGGTGATGATTGGAAAATCTGGGCCGTAAGGCTGGCCTGTTTCAGGATTAGGTTGATTGGGGCCACTTGAACCATGACAACCACCAAGATTGTTAAGGCCAATAACGAAAAACTTATTGGTATCTATCGCTTTTCCGGGGCCTATAGCAGAATCCCACCAACCGGGTTTTTTATCTTCGAGACTGTGGTATCCAGCAACATGATGGTTTCCAGAAAGTGCGTGGCAGATCAAAATAGCGTTGGAACAGTCTGCGTTTAATTCACCATAGGTTTCCACCATGAGGTGATAACGTTCAAGTACTCGCCCGCAACTGAGTTGGAGAGGGTCATGAAAATCAATTTTTTGTGGTTGGACGATTCCAACCGAATCTTCAGGAATAACAGTGGGCATTTCTCAGTTCGACTCTTATCAATACTATCTATAAATAGGGTAAAAATTATGCGCTTGGACTTAGCTGTTTTCTTTAAGTCGAGCTTCACATCTCATAAAAGATGAGTAGGTGATTGAGAGGAATGTAGGATAGTGCAGCCACTTTATTGAATCTCGATATTCAGTTGTTCAGGAATTTTCTTTGGTTGAGCTATTTTAACGCGTTTTTGGCGTGCAAGCTCACCCTTGATAACACTTACTGCATTCTTAGCTACGCCAAACTGTTTAGCAAGGAATTTAATAAGATGAGCGTTTGCTTTGCCATCCACAGGAGGGGCGGTAATGCGAATTTTTAGGCTATCACCATGTAATCCGCAAAACTCATCTTTACTTGCTTTCGGTTGTAAATGGCAGTTCAGTAAAAGGTTATCTGACTGCCATTGATACCATTGCGTATTAATAAAGCAACCTACCTAATTGAGACTGTAAAATTTGGATGATGATAAAGATTAGAATGGGCGATAGATCTAAACCACCAATAGGCGGGATCACTTTACGGGCTAAAGAGAATACGGGTTCTGTTAACTGTTGAATCAACTGAGGGCCCGGATGATAGCTCCCTGGAGCAATCCAGCTGATAACTACAGAGGCTAGCACAGCCCAGAAGTAGATATTCAAAATTGCATCGATTACACCTACAACAGAGTACATTGATAGCTGTAGGATATTAGGCATAGCTAAGCCTGATACAAGAACAAGCAGAGTAACTACGGCCATCTTCACGGCGACGGCATAAAGCAGGGCCGAGGGGTCGATTTTACCTATACGCGGAATGATACGGCCCATGGCTAAAATAGGGACATTAGTCAATTTAGCGATCGCTTGTGAAATCGGATTGTAATAGTCAGCATGGGATACCTGTAACAAAAAGCGAAGGACAACTATAAACGCGTACATCTCGCCTAGTGTTCGGATAATCAGAATGATTGGATCCTGTGCCATAATAATTCCTGTATGACTAAATTAAGTTAAAGAGAACAGCCTCTCCTGCTTTGCAGAGTAATAAGAGTATAGAAGCTTGTCTCATCGAGTTGAACTTTATATTAGGTTTTGTCTGTTAATCTTTGCCCAATTCCTCGGCTAGTTCAACTGAGCGATCGTTACAGGCTTTCATTGCCGTATCAAATAGCTCAGGAAGGCCGCCGTCTATAAAGCGCAATATAGCTTGTTCCGTTGTGCCTTTAGGTGATGTGACGCGACGACGTAGTTCATCCGGCTCTACATCACTGCTTAAGGCCATTTTGGCAGCGCCGAGTGCCGTTTGTAGTGTAAGTTGAGTCGCTGTTTCCTCGGATAGGCCTAGGTTTTTACCCGCTGCAATCATAGATTCCATAACTAAGAAATAGTAAGCCGGACCTGAGCCTGAGATGGCTGTCACTGCATCAAGTTGAGATTCCTCATCAACCCAGATCGTGATCCCAGTTGCTTGCATGACGGTTTCTGCTTGTAAGCGTTGTGCCGTAGTAACTTGATTATTAGCATATAAACCGCTGGCACCTGTTTGTACTAAGGCTGGTGTGTTTGGCATGCAACGAACAATGGCTATATCGCCTCCTAACCATTTATCAATACTGGGTGCCATGATGCCTGCAGCAATGGAAACGATTAACGGTTTATGTTTTTGGACTGCCGGAGCAATATGTAACGCGACGGTTTTTAATACTTGAGGTTTAACTGCCAATACAACTAAATCGGCGGCGGCTACAGCTAGGTTATTATCTGATGTAGTTTGTAAACCTTGTTCAGCAAGGTCTGCTAAGCCTGTGATATCTGGTTCACTTGCCCATATCTTATCTGCTGGATAACCGTTACTAATGAGGCCGCCAATAATAGCGCGAGCCATATTGCCAACACCGATAAATGCAAGAATGGGTTGTGAGTTCACAGTTAGTTCCTTACTGATAAATTTAATGGGGTGTTCATTTCAAGCTTATTACTTGTCGTACTATTTTTTCTGCCGTTGTCCAAAAATAGCGGTGCCTATTCTAACGATGGTTGCACCTTCTGCAATGGCTGTATCCATATCGCCAGACATACCCATAGATAATGTATCAAGGTGAGGGTAAATCGCTTGTAATTCAAGTTGCAGGGCTTTCATCTTAGCAAAGGCTGCTTTTTGCTCATTAATATCATTTGTTGCTTTCGGAATAGCCATTAAACCTCGCAAACAGAGGTTAGGTAAGCCGTTAATATCAGCGGCTAGAGCGGGTAACTCCTCAGGTAAACAACCGGATTTACTCTCTTCCTCGCTAATATTTACTTGTAGACAGATATTTAGTGGTGGAAGGGTTGTTGGACGTTGCGCTGAAAGGCGCTGTGCTATTTTTAAGCGCTCTACTGTATGCACCCAAGTAAAATTTTCCGCAATCGCTTTGGTTTTATTGGATTGAATTGGGCCAATAAAGTGCCAACAGATATCGAGATCCTTTAATTCTACAATTTTATCAAGGCTTTCTTGGAGGTAATTTTCTCCAAAATCCCGTTGCCCGTTCTGATAGGCTTCTATTAGATCTTCTGGTGGGCGCGTTTTGCTGACAGCAAGCAAGGTTATTTCGTTCGCTGTTCGTTGGGCGTTTTGGGCGTTAATTTCAAGTTGTTGGTGAATCTTAATTAGGTTCTCTGCTATTCTTGACATATATTTGTGACCTAAGCGATTGGATTGCGCGCGGCTTTCTGCTAGAACTAACATAAATAAAAGCAGCTCCGGTTTACAGGAACGTTATGGATATTACCGAACTTTTATCATTTACCGTACAGCAAGGCGCGTCTGACCTACATATTTCTGCTGGTATGCCTCCCATTATTCGTGTCGATGGCGAGGTTCGTCGTATTAAGCTTCCCTCCTTAGATCATAAACAGGTGCATACGCTGATTTATGACATTATGAACGACAAACAGCGTAAAGAGTATGAAGATACGCTTGAAACCGATTTTTCGTTTGAAGTACCGGGCTTAGCTCGATTTCGTGTTAATGCGTTTAACCAAAATCGCGGTGCGGGTGCTGTTTTTCGTACTATTCCTAGTAAGGTTTTAACCTTAGATGACTTAGATATGGGGAAGGTTTTCAGAGACCTATCTGATCTGCCCCGAGGACTTGTGCTGGTAACGGGGCCTACAGGGTCGGGTAAAAGTACAACCCTTGCGGCAATGATCGATTATGTGAACGATACCCGTGCAGATCATATTCTTACGATTGAAGATCCGATTGAGTTTGTACACGAAAGTAAGAAATGTTTGGTGAACCAGCGAGAAGTGCATAGAGATACCCATAGTTTCTCGAATGCGTTGCGCTCGGCTTTGCGTGAAGACCCGGATATTATTCTTGTTGGTGAGATGCGAGATTTAGAAACTATTCGTCTTGCTTTAACCGCCGCAGAAACAGGGCATCTTGTATTTGGAACCCTACATACCACCTCGGCGGCTAAAACAATTGACCGTGTGATCGATGTTTTCCCTGCTGCCGAAAAAGATATGGTGCGCTCTATGTTATCGGAGTCGCTGATGGGAGTTATTTCACAAACCTTGTTGAAAAAACCTAAAGGCGGGCGTGTTGCTGCACATGAAATTATGATTGGTACACCTGCCATTCGTAACTTAATTCGTGAGGCTAAAGTTGCTCAGATGTATTCTGCTATTCAGACGGGCGCTTCGTTTGGCATGAAAACCCTCGATCAATCTCTGCAAGAGTTGGTTCAAAAAGGTATGATATCCCGAGAAACGGCCAGAGAGCGTGCGGCAAATCCGCAGCAGTTCTAATTTCGTGGCTTAGCTGGAGTTTAGGAGAAGAGCGTGGATTTTACGCAATTACTGAAAGTAATGGTAGAAAGGGATGCTTCGGATCTCTTCGTGACAGCGGGCGCACGTCCGACGATTAAGGTCGATGGTACGTTAAAGCCGTTAACTAAAGATACGTTAAAGCCTTCTCAGGCACGGGCGTTAGTTTATAGCACGATGAATGATAAACAGTTGGCCGAGTTCGAAGGTTCGCACGAATGTAATTTTGCAATCAGTGCGCCGGGCTTAGGTCGATTCCGTGTTTCTGCATTTTTTCAGCGAAACTCAGCGGGTATGGTCCTTAGGAAAATTAATAATCATATCCCTAGTTTAGAAGAGTTGAATCTCCCTCCTATTCTCCGTGATCTTGCTATGACTAAGCGAGGTTTGATTTTGTTTGTAGGTGGAACCTCAACCGGTAAATCGACCTCATTGGCATCAATGATTGATTATCGTAATACCAATCATCGAGGCCATATCATCACGATCGAAGATCCTATTGAATATATTCATGAGCATAAGCAAAGTATCATTACTCAACGCGAAGTGGGTATAGATACAGAGTCTTTCGATACGGCGTTGAAAAATACTTTGCGCCAAGCACCTGATGTGATTTTGATGGGTGAGATTCGTACGCGGGAAACGATGCAACATGGTATTGTCTTTGCTGAAACGGGTCATCTTACGTTGGCCACCTTGCATGCGAATAATGCGAACCAAGCTTTAGACCGTGTGATTAGTTTCTTTCCAGCAGAACACCATGACCAGTTATGGATGGATCTGTCATTAAACCTTAAAGCGATTATCGCCCAGCAGTTACTACCGACTAAGGATGGCAAAGGACGTCGTGCTGCGATCGAGGTTTTGATTAACACGCCTTTGATTCAAGACCTTATTCGTAAAGGTGAAGTTCACGAGATTAAAGAGGTGGTGAAAAAATCTACCAACTTGGGGATGCAGACGTTTGATCAGGCTCTTTTTGCGCTCTACAAAGATGGTGAGATTACCTATGACGTGGCTTTAGCCCATGCGGATTCACCTAATGATCTGCGTTTGATGATTAAGCTCAATGCGGACACAAATCCAGGTTTAGGGATGGAGGATGATGGTCAATCTTTCCACCTTCAGGAAGAGGAAGATTACCTTCATAACGAAGGTGATGCTAACGTCAGTGGGATGTAGTTTTTAATCGATTGTATGTTGTCAAAAAGCCGGCGTAATCACTCCGGCTTTTTTGTGTGTCACTTATATAACTTATAGGTTCAGTTAGCTGAATAGACAACTTGGCCGTTATGAAGTGTATTTGTTACCTTTCCTTTTAGCTGATGGCCCATAAACGGGGTATTTTTGCCTCGGGAATAACTGGTTTCAGGCGTCAGTCTCCATTCTGCTTTAGGATCGAAAATACATATATCTGCTTTACGCCCAATGGCTAAATTACCTGCGTCTAAGCCTAATATAGCCGCTGGCGCTAGTGTTAGTTTCTCAATCAGTTGTGGCAGGTCTAACATCTCTTGCTCTACAAGCCATAAAGATAAAGATAGTAAAGTTTCAAGCCCAATCATACCTGGCTCTGTATCAGCAAAAGGTGCTTCTTTAGCGGCCCGCTCGTGGGGCTGATGATCGGAACAGATCGCTTGAATCGTGCCGCTTATCAAACCTTGGATCAAACCGGCTCTGTCCAATTGGCTGCGAAGCGGTGGTATTAGGTGGAAATTATTATTGAAGCCATTAACGTTTTCATCAGTTAACAATAAATTCTGAATAGACACATCAGCAGTGACCGGAAGGCCTCTCTCTTGCGCCTCTGCGATCATGCGTACGGAGCGTTCACAGGAAAGCTGTCCAAAGTGTGCTCTTACACCTGTTTGCTCTGTTAGCAGCAAACAGCGAGCGACTTCGACAGTTTCTGCAGACTCAGGGATACCATTGAGGCCTAGGCGAGTACAAGTGCTGTCATCATGCATACAGCCACCCTGTGCTAACGCTGCATCTTGGGCTTGAAATACGACTAGGAAGTCGTGAGTAGCTGCGTATTCTAAGCAGCGGGTAAGCACAAGGGAGTTAGCAATAGCGTTGCGGCTGTTTGTAAAAGCTATGCAGCCTGAGGAGGCAAGTGCATGCATAGGCGCGAGTTGTTCACCTTCAAGTGCTTTTGTTAAAGCCCCCATGGGATGAATAGTAAGTTTTCCTGCCTCTGTGCAGCGATCTTTAATGAGCTTGGCAACAGCGGGTGTGTCGATAATGGGATTGGTTGTGGGTGGGGTGATCATCGTAGTGATCCCACCGGCAACCGCTGCCATTGATTCTGTTTTTATCGAACCTTTCTGAGATGGGCCTGGCTCGCGAGCGTGGGCACATATATCAATTAAACCGGGGCAGACAATTTTGTCACTGGCATCGATTAACTGATCAGCTACAAAGCCTTCAGGCGCTGTGTTTATGCTGGCAATATGACCATTAGAAATATAGAGATCAGTAATGCTGTCGATCTTATTAGCTGGATCGATGAGTCGTCCGTTTTTAATAAGGATATTCATGAATCTTATACCTCCGTCCCATTATTATTGGAACGGCTCTTTGTTTGTCCGCTTACAGCCATAGACATCACAGCCATTCTAACGGCAATGCCATTGGTTACTTGGTCGAGAATCAGCGATCGATCACAATCGGCCACTGATGAGGCAATTTCGACACCGCGATTAATGGGGCCGGGGTGCATTACAACCGCATCTGGCTTAGCTAGAGCTAACTTATCCATAGTTAAACCGTACAGTTTGTAGAATTCACTTTCGCTTGGTAGCAGCGCGCTATTCATACGTTCTTTTTGTAGCCTAAGCATCATTACTACATCTACATCTTTAATGCCTTGTTGCATGTTGGTGTAGACCTTCACGCCAAGACTTTCTATATGGCGAGGGAGTAAAGTATTCGGTGCAATGACGCGAATGTCCTCCACGCCTAATGTGCGTAGAGCGTGAATTTGTGAGCGAGCAACTCGTGAGTGCAAAATGTCACCGACAATAGCAACAGATAGCGGTTCAAATGCTCCTTTTGCTTGGCGAATGGTAAGCATATCCAACATCGCTTGGGTTGGATGAGCGTGGCGACCATCCCCTGCATTGATTACGGCAACATCTGGGGTAACATGCTCTGCGATAAAATGGGCCGCTCCGCTGCTTGAATGGCGTACAACAAACATATCTGAGTGCATCGCATGTAGGGTCATTAAGGTGTCTTTTAATGTTTCCCCTTTTGATGTGGACGAGGTGCTTATATTGAGATTAAGTACATCGGCAGAGAGTCGTTTGGCCGCGAGTTCAAAAGTTGATAGCGTGCGGGTGCTGGCTTCAAAAAATAGGTTTACGACGGTTTTTCCGCGTAGCAGAGGAACCTTTTTTACCTGTTTGGCACCCAGATCTACAAAAGAATCGGCGGTATCTAGTATTTCAGTTAACACCTCTCGGGAGAGGTATTCCGTTGTAATAAAGTGTTTTAACTCGCCATCTTTAGTGAGTTGAACCTGACTAGGATCCGTGTGTTCAAGCATGATCTTCACTCAGTCTTTTGATCTGTTGCGGATTTCCAGGGCAAGAGGCTCTGGACCGGTAAGTTTTACAATTTGATCTGGATCTATTATTAAATTCTTGCCAATAATATCAGCCTGTATGGGAAGCTCTCGTTGTTGCAGATCAAGTAGTGTAATAAGGGTAACGGAGGCTGGGCGTCCGTAATCGAATAGCTCGTTTAGCGCTGCTCGGATTGTTCTACCGCTCATAATGACATCATCGACTAACAGGATGTGCCGTCCCTCTGTTGTGCAGGGTAGATTGGATGGCTGAACTTTTGGGTTTAAGCCCGCTTGATCAAAATCATCCCGATGAAAGGATATATCAAGAGTGCCGAGAGGACTTTGAATATCTAAATCTTTATGTAACTTTTGAGCGAGCCATGCGCCCCCCGTATGTATACCGATCATAAGTGGGTCGGGTCTATTGCCTTGCGCTAGCAAGTCAATAAGCTCCAGCTTCATTTTGTCGAGTAGCTCAAGAGCATTAAGTGTGTTTGAGATCATATACTTCTTCCAAACGAGTATGGCTGGGAATGCGAATATCACAATTAAACCAGCTTTCTAGAATAAGTTGAGCAGCAATGCCGTCGACTGATTCTTTTTTGAAGTTGTCGCTACCACCTGCGGCGAAATGTATCTCTTTGGCTTCGGCGGTTGATAAACGCTCATCCATCAAAAAACATGGAATTTTGTAGCGTTCATTTAGGCGGTTTGCAAACTTACGGGCACGGTAAGCCATATCACTGATTGTCCCGTCATAGTTAAGAGGGATGCCTATTATAAGCGCATCAGGAGCCCAATCAGAGATTATTTTGGCTAATTGATCCCAGTTGGGTATGCCGTCTCTAGCTGCTATAGGTTCAAGTGGTGTCGCGGTGCCTGTAATGGATTGGCCCGTTGCTATACCTATACGTAAAGTGCCAAAGTCAAAGGCCAATGCCTGCTTAACAGAATTGCTCATGTATGCTTAAAACCTTAAAACTTGTGGCTCAACTAAGTTGCGTTATAACGATCAGTCTTAAGCGTGTCCCGAATGTGTTGACAGTAGGTCAAGATCTACGCCTAAAACGGATGCTGCGGCCTGCAGCCGTTTATCTGCAGGCATATCGAATAGTATATCTGAATTTGCAGGGCAGCTTAACCATACATTATCAATCATCTCCTCTTCCAATTGATTCGGCCCCCAACTCGCGCAGCCCAAAGCGATTAAGTAATCATGATTGAAATGGCCTTCTGCCGCCGCTTCTATTGCTTCTGTTGATGTGCTGAGATAAAGATCGTCGACAATAAAATGGCTTGATGTCCACTCTAAAGGAGAGTCTGCTTTATGTAATACATAGCCGCGATCACTGTGGAGAGGGCCGCCGCTATAGATCTCTGTTTGTTGATTAGGCATTGAGGAGCAAGGTAGGTTGAGATGTTTGCATAGTTCAATCAGGGTTAAACCAATAGGACGATTAACAACTAAGCCAAGCGCGCCATACTCGCTATGGTCGCAAATATAAGTGACGGTTTGTGAGAAGTTAAGATCATTTAAATGGGGCATTGAAATTAAAAAATGATTACGTAAACAGTAGCATGAAGAGGTCATAGGTAGAGGCTCATATTAAATGCACTGTATTAAGGCTTAGTATACGTATGCTTTTTTCTCAAATTTCCAAGTACGAATTATCTCAAGAAGATCGGTGTTTTTTCTCATTTCTACAGGGAATGGCTGGAAGGGAGCT
This sequence comes from Neptuniibacter sp. 2_MG-2023, assembly GCF_030547495.1. NCBI lineage: Bacteria > Pseudomonadati > Pseudomonadota > Gammaproteobacteria > Oceanospirillales > Oceanospirillaceae > Neptuniibacter > Neptuniibacter sp. 2_MG-2023. The sequence goes on from NZ_JAUOQC010000013.1 coordinate 85,578, forward strand.
GCCAGCCGCACGATGCGAATGGCTGCATCATCAAGAATGGGTTGGCCGGAGGATTCGAGTACCTCAATGCTTTTAACTGCACCATCAGGCTTTATCGCTACTAATAGGCGCAAGCTTCCATACATTTTGTTACGCCGTGCCTCTTCTGGGTAGTGTAAATTACCAATGCTCTCTATCTTCTTGCGCCAATTTTCTAAATATAGGGCGTCTTCTCTTTTCTTTGTAGAGGCAGAGGTAAGTCGTCTAATTTTAGGTTGCTTGGCCATGAGTTGACGATGATTATCTATCTCTGCTTGTAAACTCGCTATCTCTAAGCTCCGAGCGAGTAGTGAGGTTGAGCCCACCGGTGTTGCTGGTGCCGGTTGTTGTGTTTGTGGTTTTTGTGATTTTTTTGCAATTTTCTTCTGACTCGGTTGAGTTGTGGTAACGACTTTTTTCTTCACTTGACTCGTATGTAGAGGTTTTTTTTGCTCTTTAGATACAGTTTTTTTCTCAATTGGTGCTGATTGTATTTCAGTTTTAGCGGGTGCAATTGCCGCTTGTTGGGCGGCTTGCGGATTGATTTTTAGATCTTGAAAGTCCGCTTGTTGATTGCTGGTGGGCAGATGTTTATTGAGACTTTGGCCGCTGCCGGTTTGATTGGCTTGAGCAATAAAATCAACCTCTTTGGGGGCTTCTTTTTGCTGGTGTTGAGCTAAGGTTATCTCAATGGTTTTTTGGGGAGGAGTGTAGTTGTCCGCAGAAAAGGTGATGCCAATGATAGCAATAGCGTGAATGGCAGTGGCAAAGAAAAGAATGAAACCGAAACGTTCAGTAACTGAAGCGGTCTGTGTCGCAGCGGTATTCACTCTTTATATAGCCTTTTTTGTCCGATTAGTATTTAACTTAATTTTGCTTCGATGGCATCCATTAACAGCATTCCAATATCAAGACCATATTGGTTGTCGATCTCTCGAATACATGTGGGGCTGGTGACATTTATCTCTGTTAAATAATCGCCGATCACATCCAAGCCTACAAATAATAATCCCTTTTCTTTTAAAATTGGAGCAATTTGCTTACAGATCCAATATTCCCGGTCAGTCAGCTCTCTTCCTTCTCCACGGCCTCCCGCAGCTAAGTTGCCCCGTGTTTCACCATTGGTTGGGATGCGAGCAAGACCATAAGGGACGGGTTCGCCATCTATCATTAGAATACGTTTGTCGCCGTCTACAATTTCAGGGATATACTTTTGAGCCATGATAGTTTGCTTACCATGATCGGTAAGTGTCTCGATGATCACACCTAAATTCAATCCATCCTCTTTGATACGATAGATCTGAGAGCCGCCCATACCATCGAGTGGTTTGAATATGACATCACCATGCTCTTTATGGAAGGCGCGTAATAGCTCGTCGTGCTTACTGACTAATACGGGTGGACAGCATTCTGGAAAATGTGTGGCAAATAGCTTTTCATTATAGTCACGTAAGCTCTGAGGCTTATTAACAATTAATGTACCTTCTTTCTCTGCTTGCTCAAGTAGATAGGTGGTGTAGATAAATTCATTATCAAACGGAGGGTCTTTGCGCATTAAGATAACATCTAGATCCGATAGATCCCGTGTTTGGTACTCTTGGCGGGTGAACCAGTCATCTTCATTCATGGCGACGGAAAGGGGGGCCATTTTGGCTTGGGCTTTGCCATTAAGAGAAAATAGATGGTGTTGCTCCATATACCACAGCTCCCAACCTTTTTGTTGAGCTGCCCAGAGCATTGCTAATGAACTGTCTTTTTTGAAAGTGATGTCATCAATCGGGTCCATCACTATGCCAAGTTTAATTGCCATTTGTTATAAGTCCTATTTGATTACCTAGCTTCAAGCAGGTAAGGCTGAGGCGAGGAAGTTAACTTAAATCGCCCCATAGATAATTTAGTAGGGTTAGCGCAGCGACCGGTGCCGTTTCTGTGCGCATCACTCTCGGGCCTAATGTCAACGGTTTGAACCCATGACTGACGGCTAGTTCAACTTCTTCTTCAGTTAATCCGCCTTCAGGGCCTATTAGCAGGGCTACCGAATTAGGTTTTTCCATCTCCTGCAAAGGTTGTTCACTATGGTGATGTAGAACAAGTTTAAGTTCTGCATCTTGCAGGAGTAACCATTCTTTTAATTGCGTAGGTGCTGTAATTTCCGGAGGCGATACGCGACCAGACTGTTCGCACGCGCTAACTGCAATTTGGGTCCAATGGCTAATACGTTTAGCTTGCCGCTCTTTTGGTAATTTGACTTCACAGCGCTCTGAAAACAGAGGTGAAATTGCCTGTGCTCCCATCTCTGTACTTTTTTGAACTGCATAGTCCATGCGTTCGCCACGGGATATGCATTGTCCAATGTTTATTTGTAGCGGGCTTTCAGTATGGACGGTTATTAATGATTGTATATGGGCATGAACTGTACGTTTTTCAACATGGGTTAGCTGAGTTTTATATTCGAAGCCGTCACCATTAAATAGAATGATGTATTCGCCCGGTTTCATGCGCAGTGCTCTGGAGACGTGTTGAACTACGTCGTCACTTAATTCAATGTCATCGCCCTCTGAGAGTGGTTGAGGGTCGTAAAATCTAGGTATTCTCATAGAGGTGTATTGTCCGGCCGGTCTTTTTTATTCAGTCGCCTTCAATAATAAGGTCTTCATCGATCAATGCTTCAAAGTCAGAAACCGAAAGGGGGCGGCTGAGTAGATAGCCTTGAACTATATCGCATTTCGCTTCACGTAAAATAGATAGTTGTAGTTCAGTTTCTACGCCTTCTGCAACTACTTTAAGTTGTAGCCCTTGAGCCATCAGTATGATTGCCTGAACTATTTTTAGATCTTGAGTATCTACATCTAGATCATCAATAAAAGACTTATCAATTTTAATATGATCTATAGGTAGATTCTTAATACGGCTTAGAGATGAATAACCAGTACCAAAATCATCGATTGAGATGCTGGCGCCAGTTTCCCTTACGCGATGGAGTTTGTCTTGAATACGAGCAAGGTCTTCAATTAATACGCCTTCAGTAAGCTCTAGCTCTATATGTTGAAGAGGTACGTTATATTGCTTGAATATATTGTGGAGCTTATTCTCAAAATTACTGCGTAAGAAACTAATGCCGGATAAATTGATAGCAATTTTTGGAAAGACTAAATCGGTATTTAGCCATTTTCTACATTGCTTGGCAACGGCATCAAGTACCCAGTAATCTAAACGGGATATAAGTCCACTTTGTTCAGCAAGGGGAACAAATACAGCTGGAGATATAGGCCCTAAATCGGGATGATTCCAGCGTAATAATGTTTCTGCAGAGAGGGCAGCATTGTTATTCAGATCAAACAGTGGCTGAAAAACTAGATATAACTGGTTTTCATCTATAGCCGTTGATAGATCTTGCCATAGTTCCATTTTTGTCTCGACCTGTTGCCCCTTTATTTGGCTGAAATACAACCAGCTTTGTTCTTGTTTACGGGCAGTTTTAGCTGCGATTTCAGAGCGGCCAATAAGCTCAAATTGCTGATCACCATCTTCAGGATAAGAGGTGACCCCTATACGAGCGACTATCTGAATATGCAGGTTTTGCAGTTTAATCGGGCACTCTATGGCTTGGAGTATCGTTTCTATTAAATCATCAACTTTTGTTTCTTCTGGTTTGTTTATGAGCATCAAGCCAAAACAACCTTCTGAAAGCCTAGCTAAACGATGGTTTATAGATAGGATCCCTTTAAGTCGGTTTGCTGTTTCAATTAAGATCTGGTCTCTTTGTTCATCGCCTAACTCTATTGTTAAATTTCTGAGTAGATCTAAACGGATGAAAAGAAAGTAGATTTGTCCTTGTGTCTCGGAATTTCGAATGATTTCACGTTCTAATGATTCGCCCATAGCTCGACGGTTATACAAACGGGTTACAGGGTCGAAGTTCTCTAGAAATTGAACATGCTCTTGGGCATATCTGAGGCGTTTGTTTTCAATTAAATATTCTCTGAATCGTTCAAGAGTTCGTGCCATCTGCCCAATTTCATCACGGTGGTTAGTGAATCTGACGGTTTGATCGGTATCTCCCTCCGATAGCTTTTCCATTTGAGATGATAAGTTAATGATGGGGCGAACAATATTTCGTGAGATCAGTAGGGCTGCTGCAATGGAAGCGAATAAGACAGTAAGGGTAATGATTAAGTAGCTTAAAGCGCGTTTGATATAGAGAGGTAAGAGGTCATCTATATATACACCCGTGCTGAGTATAAAGTCGGTATCAGGTATGTGTTGTGCGTAGATGAGTTTAGCAACTGGGACTTGGCTGCCAGGTTTTGGCCAATAAACAAGCCAGCCATGGGATTTGTCAGGGTTTTTCTTGAGTTGCTTTAACCCATTAATCATTAATGTGCTATCAACTGGGCTATCTATCTTTTCTATATATTGCCCTTCAAGATCACTGCGCTTAGGGTGTAGATATATTTGGGTCTCATTTTTTAGCAAGTATAGATAGCCATGCTCACCGTAGGCGGTACTGTAAATTAGATCATGGAGGCGCGTATCAAATTCTTGATCGCTTATTTCAAGAGCTCGTTTTCGTTGATTAAGTAATATGATCTGACTCGTAGCAGATTGAACGATACTTTTGATCTGTTCTTGTTTTCCAGATCGGGTGTCTTGGTATGAAAAGTAAAAGGCTAAGCACGAGGTCGTGACTATTCCTAAAGCAAGGATTAGTACGAGGCCTATTAATTTTTGTCTTATTGTAAAGTTACTTAGCGTCATCACTTACAGCAAATTGTCTATTAAGCATTAAGCTACCATTATTGACATATAAAAATATGTAGGCAATAAAAAAGCACCTGAAAGGTGCTTTTAATTAATTAAATCTATGTATTCGCACTTTTTTATAGGTTTGCAGCCTGACGTAGTGCATCAGCCTTATCCGTGCGCTCCCATGTGAAAGCGGTAAATTTCTCGCCTTTATATTCCATCTCAAATGGGTTACGACCGAAGTGACCGTAAGCGGCTGTTGCCTGATACATTGGATGTAGTAGATCCAGCATAGTGGTAATAGCATAAGGGCGTAGGTCAAAATGTTCATTGATCAGCTGAATGATTTTTTCATCAGATATTTTGCCTGTGCCAAAGGTGTTGATGGCAACTGAGGTTGGCTTAGCTACACCAATCGCATAAGAGATTTGTATTTCACAACGATCGGCTAAACCAGCAGCGACAATGTTTTTTGCAACGTATCGGCCTGCATATGCAGCTGAACGATCAACTTTTGATGGGTCTTTGCCGGAGAAAGCACCACCACCATGACGGGCCATACCCCCATAAGTATCAACAATAATTTTACGTCCAGTTAAACCGCAATCGCCGACAGGTCCACCAATTACAAAGTTGCCCGTTGGATTGATGTGGAACTGAGTGTCTTTCGTAATCCATTCTGCAGGGATTACATGCTTAACAATGAGCTCCATCACGGCTTCACGTAGATCCGTTTGAGATACTTCTGGATTGTGCTGTGTAGAAAGAACTAAGGCATCTACAGCAACGGGTTTTCCGTTTTCGTAGCGGAACGTTAATTGTGATTTTGCGTCGGGGCGTAACCAAGGTAATAGACCAGATTTACGCGCTTCAGCTTGACGCTCGACCAAACGGTGCGCATAAGTGATAGGTGCAGGCATCAGTACATCCGTTTCGTTTGATGCGTAACCGAACATAAGCCCTTGGTCGCCTGCGCCTTGGTCTTCTGGTTTTGAGCGATCAACACCTTGGGCAATATCGATAGATTGTTTACCAATAATATTGATAACGCCGCAGGTTTCACCGTCATAACCAACATCGGATGAAGTGTATCCAATATCGCAAATAACTTTACGGACAAGGTCTTCAAGATCTACCCAAGCGGATGTGCTTATTTCGCCTGATACTACAGCTACACCTGTTTTTACCATAGTTTCGCAGGCTACACGGGCATATTTGTCTTCAGCAATGATTGCATCAAGTACGGCATCAGAGATCTGGTCGGCAATCTTGTCCGGATGGCCTTCGGAAACAGATTCTGATGTAAATAAGCTGTATTCGCTCATCGTTAAAATACCTTTGTGAACAAGTGGTCAAGGTCGGCTCAATTTCATACTCAAAAGAGAGTTTCAAGAAGAAATACAGTCTGGCCGTATGAGCCTGCCTAAAAATTAAGGACGTATTCTACTCGTGAGATTAGCCAAATGCATATTATTAAGAGGCTCTTATGATGAGAATTTTAACTTTTTGCATGAAAAACACTCATTTTTACCAATAAATGCGAAATCTTATTTGATGCGAGTCGCTATCTGCGAGAAAATTGCGCGCAAATTATCCTGAATCTTCAAATTGGGCTATCGGCCCAGGAGCTTAGTTAATGTCTTCTCGTAGAGAACTTGCCAACGCGATCCGCGCGCTGAGCATGGATGCCGTACAGAAAGCAAAATCTGGTCACCCGGGTGCCCCTATGGGTATGGCTGATATCGCCGAAGTGTTATGGAACGATTTCATGACACATAACCCAACTAACCCACAATGGTTTGATCGTGACCGTTTTATTTTGTCTAACGGACATGGCTCTATGCTGATCTACAGTCTGTTACATTTAACGGGCTATGATGTATCCATTGAAGATCTTAAAAACTTCCGTCAGTTACACGCAAAAACTGCAGGTCATCCCGAATATGGTTATTGCCCAGGCGTTGAAACAACGACCGGCCCTTTAGGTCAGGGCGTGACTAATGCTGTTGGTTTTGCCATTGCTGAAAAAACCTTAGCGGCGCAGTTTAACCGTGAAGGTCATCAGATCGTTGATCATAATACCTATGTGTTTATGGGCGATGGTTGCATGATGGAAGGGATCTCCCATGAAGCTTGTTCTCTTGCGGGAACCTTAGGCCTTGGTAAGTTGATCGCTTTTTGGGATGACAACGGCATCTCTATCGATGGTGAAGTTGAAGGTTGGTATACGGATGATAACGTTAAACGTTTTGAAGCATATGGCTGGCAGGTAATTCCTGCGGTTGATGGACATGATGCTGACCAGATCCGTGCTGCGATTACCCAAGCCCAAGAAAATACAGAACAGCCGACTTTGATTTGTTGTAAAACAGTGATCGGTTTTGGTTCACCTAATAAAGAAGGCAAAGAAGATTGCCACGGCGCTCCTTTAGGCGACGATGAAATCACGTTGACTCGTGAACGTTTAGGTTGGACACATCCTGCTTTTGAAATTCCTGAAGATATAGCGGCGGATTGGGATGCAAAAGAAGCGGGTGTTCATGCAGAGAATGAGTGGAATCATCGTTTTGCTGCTTATCGTGCAGAATACCCTGAAGAGGCCGCTGAACTTCTACGTCGTATTTCAGGCGACCTTCCAGCCGATTTCTCTGATAAAGCGGATGCTTGGATCAACGAAATTAACGAGAAAGGCGAAACGATTGCTTCTCGTAAAGCGTCTCAGAACGCACTGAATGCCTATGGTCCTTTACTACCTGAACTTCTAGGCGGCTCTGCTGACCTTGCGGGTTCTAACTTGACCCTTTGGTCTGGTTGTAAAGGTGTGACTAAAGATGATCCTAATGGTAATTACCTTTTCTACGGTGTTCGTGAATTTGGTATGTCCGCAATCATGAATGGTATTGCTCTTCATGGTGGCTTTATTCCTTACGGCGCGACGTTCTTAGTCTTTATGGAATATGCACGTAATGCTTTACGTATGGCGGCATTGATGAAGCTGCGTGCAATACATGTGTATACCCATGATTCTATAGGTCTGGGCGAAGATGGCCCTACACATCAGCCGATTGAACAGATATCTAACCTTCGTCATACACCTAATATGAGCTGCTGGCGTCCATGCGATGCAGTTGAGTCTGCGGTTGCTTGGAAAGCTGCATTAGAGCGCGTTGATGGCCCTACAGCGATGGTGTTCTCACGTCAGAATTTGCCCCATCAACAGCGTACAGCGGAACAGATAGAGAATATTAGGAAAGGTGGTTACATCCTTCGTGATACTGATGGTCAGCCTGATGCTATTCTTATAGCGACAGGTTCAGAAATCGGTTTGGCTATGGATGCTGCAGACGCTTTAGCAGCGGAAGGAACTAAGGTTCGTGTAGTTTCAATGCCTGAAACTAACTTGTTTGATAAACAAAGTGCGGAATATCGCGAATCGGTTCTGCCTTCAGCAATCACAGCACGTGTTGCTGTTGAGGCTGCGCAAGCTGATTTCTGGTACAAGTATGTAGGATTGGATGGAGCGATTGTGGGTATGCGTACCTTTGGTGAGTCGGCTCCGGCGGGTGACTTATTTAAGTACTTTGGTTTTACAATAGAAAATGTTGTAGATACCGTTAAATCAGTACTTTAATCACCTATTGAAACTTAAGGCCCAGTCTAGACTGGGCCTTTTCTGTTCTATTTTAATCTACTATATAGGTAAATAGATTGAACTATCGCGTTGCAATAAATGGCTATGGTCGAATCGGTCAATGTGTACTGCGAGCAATCTATGAGAATGGCCTACAAAATATTTTTAAGGTCGTTGTTATCAACGAGCTTTCCGATATAGAAACGGTAACTTATTTAACGCGTTATGATACGACCCATGGACGCTTTCCAGCCTCAGTGGAGCATGATGGTAAGAAATTAATCATCAATGGCGATAAAATTGATGTTATTAATGAATCTGAGGTTAAAAACCTGCCTTGGTCTGAGCTAGGTATAGATCTTATTTTTGAATGTTCTGGGTCTTTTAAATCGAGAGCTGTAGCGGATAAACATATAGAACAGGGGGCGAAAAGGTTGCTTTTTTCTCAGCCTGCGACAACGGATGTTGATGCCACTATTGTATATGGTTTGAATGAACAGCTGTTAAAAGCGGAGCATCAGATTGTCTCTGCTGCATCTTGTACCACTAACTGTATTATCCCTGTTTTGGATCTGCTGGATAGAGAACTAGGTATTCAGAATGGCGTGACGACAACGATTCACTCAGCGATGAATGATCAGCCGGTAATCGATAGTTATCATCAAACCGATCTGCGATTAACCCGTAGTGCAATGCATTCTATAGTGCCGGTTGATACAGGTTTAGATAAAGGTATTGATCGTTTGCTGCCGCATTTAGAAGGTAAGTTTCAATGCCTGCATATTCGTGTTCCTACGATTAATGTATCGATGATGGATATGTCGATTAATGTTGATAAAGAGACCTCAGTTGAGGTGGTTAATCAGATATTACGTCAAGCTTCGATGCAGGGTGCTTTAAAAGGACTATTGGGCTATACCGAAGAGCCTCATGCATCGGTAGACTTCAATCGTGATGCTCGATCTGCTGTTGTGGATGGTACTCAAACTAAAGTTTCTGAAGGGCATTTAGTCAAAGTGGTTTGTTGGTTTGATAATGAATGGGGCTTTGCCAATCGAATGTTAGATGTAGCTAAACATTGGTTACAATTGGCTTGATTGTAGAAAACAAAATTTCAATTGAGCCTAATAGATAAGATCTACAGGTTCGATTAGCGACAATTTTTTCAATCTTAATTTTTAAATATAATTAGGGCACGTCATGAGCGTACTAAAAATGAGTGAACTGGATCTAAACGGCAAGCGCGTTTTGATCCGTGAAGACCTAAATGTTCCAGTAAAAAATGGTGAAGTAACATCAGATGCACGTATTCGTGCAGCACTTCCTACAATTGAGCTGGCGTTAGAAGCAGGTGCTAAGGTGATGATCATGTCTCACCTAGGTCGGCCAACGGAAGGTGAATATAACGAAGAGTTCTCTCTGCAACCCGTTGCTAACCATTTGGCTAAATTATTGGGGCGTGATGTTCCACTAATTAAAGATTGGTTAGATGGTGGTTTTGACGTGAAAGAGGGTGGTTTAGCCCTTCTTGAAAATGTGCGTTTTAATGTTGGCGAAAAGAAAGACGATGAATTGCTAGCTAAAAAGATGGCAGCCTTGTGCGATGTATATGTGATGGATGCATTTGGTACGGCTCATCGTGCACAGGCTTCTACTCATGGCGTGGCTCAGTTTGCACGCATTGCGTGTGCTGGACCTTTGCTGGCTGGAGAGCTTGAGGCTTTAGGTAAAGCGCTAGACAAACCGACGCCTCCGCTTGCAGCAATTGTTGGTGGATCTAAAGTTTCAACCAAATTAGAAGTCTTAAATGCCCTGTCGGCTAATGTAGATCAGCTGATTGTCGGTGGGGGTATTGCGAATACTTTCCTTGCCGCTGCGGGTAAGCCTGTAGGTAAATCTTTGTGCGAACATGATTTAATTCCTGTCGCACAAGCGCTCATGGAAAAGGTTGCAATTCCATTACCCGTTGATGTTGTTGTTGCTAAGACATTTTCTGAAAACGCTGAAGCAACGGTCAAGCTTGTTGATGATGTGGCCGAAGATGACATGATCTTAGATATAGGTCCTCAATCGGCTAAGCAGTTAGCTGAACTATTAAAAACTGCAGGTACTATCATTTGGAATGGCCCTGTGGGCGTTTTTGAGTTTGATCAGTTTGGTGAAGGTACTAAAGCTTTATCGTTAGCAATTGCTGAAAATCAAGGATTCTCTATTGCGGGCGGCGGTGACACGCTTGCGGCTGTTGATAAGTATGATATCGCTGATAAAGTGTCTTATATCTCTACGGGTGGTGGTGCGTTCCTTGAGTTTGTCGAAGGGAAAACATTGCCTGCTGTGGCAGCCTTAGAAGCGAAGAATTCATAATTTTAATAAGTGATGGGTGTTACACTGCGCCTATCTTATTGCCTGACGGCAATATTAACGGACATAAAAGGGTGACAAAATGGCTTTAATTTCCATGCGTCAGCTGCTGGATCATGCTGCTGAGTACAACTATGGCATTCCAGCATTTAACGTGAACAACCTGGAACAGATGCGCGCGATTATGGAAGCCGCAAATAAAACAAACTCCCCAGTGATTGTTCAGGCATCAGCCGGTGCGCGTAAATATGCAGGCTCTAATTTCTTGCGTCATATGATTGAAGCAGCTATCGCTGAGTTTCCTCATATCCCTGTATGTATGCACCAAGATCACGGTACGTCGCCTGCTATCTGTCAGCGTTCAATTGCTATGGGTTTCTCATCCGTAATGATGGATGGTTCTCTGATGTCTGATGGTAAAACACCATCAAGCTATGAGTACAATGTTGATGTTACACGTCGTACGGTTGAGATGGCACATGCGTGTGGTGTTTCTGTCGAGGGGGAGCTAGGTTGTCTAGGGTCACTAGAGACTGGGCAGGCGGGTGAAGAAGATGGTGTTGGTGCTGAAGGTACACTTTCGCAAGAGCAGATGTTGACGGATCCTGATGAAGCCGCTGATTTTGTGAATAAAACAGGCGTAGATGCATTGGCCATTGCTTGCGGTACTTCCCATGGCGCTTATAAATTCACTCGCCCACCAACTGATGATATTCTTGCAATTGACCGTATTAAAGCGATTCATGATCGTATCCCTGGTACTCATCTTGTTATGCATGGTTCATCTTCTGTTCCTCAAGAATGGTTGGCTGTCATTAATGAGTTCGGCGGAGAGATTCCTGAAACCTACGGTGTGCCAGTTGAGCAGATTGTTGAAGGTATCAAATATGGCGTGCGTAAAGTGAATATAGATACTGATTTGCGCTTGGCATCTACTGGCGCAATCCGTAAATTTATGGCGGAAAATCCAGCTGAGTTTGATCCGCGTAAATATTTGAAGAAGACAATGGATGCGATGACTGATATTTGTATTGCTCGTTATGAGGCGTTTGGCTCAGCAGGTAATGCATCTAAAATGACTGCGATCTCTCTAGAAGATATGGCGGCTCAGTATGAGACAGGCCTATTGGATCCAAAAATTGTTTAATTGTTTAAACATAAAAAAAACCGCTTTATAAGCGGTTTTTTTATACCTGTCTTTTACTTAATCTAGCCAATCTCTCGCTGAAGCCGTGATTTTTTCTACTGCGGTGTGTGATATTTTTCGTTCGATCGAAATGGCATAAAAGTTATTCACAATTTCATCTGTCTCCCCTAGGCTGATTAACCCCAGTTGAGCAGTGACCTCGTCTTTGATCGGTGTAGGTACGACCATAATACCCTTGCCAGCATTTGCGAATGCTTTAATTAGAGCGCTATCGTCAAACTCGCCGATGACTCTCGGGTGAATGCGATTTTTGCTAAACCATTGCAGTAGTTGGCTGCGTACAATAGTGGTTTCTCCTGGAAGCAGCATAGGACTTCCATTCAGGTTGTTTGGAAAGTCATCGCTAAGTTGAGCTGCTACGTCTGGATGTGCCATAAAGCTACTACCACATCGTCCCAAACTGTGGCTAAAGCCGTTAATACTAACGTCGGTAGGGATCGGAGACTCAGAAATAACAAGATCGAGTCGGTGGAGTGCGAGTTGGGCGAGCAGTTCGTTAGCATCGCCTTCGTGGCAGATCATGCGTATATTTTTTATATCATCTATAGCCGGAGAAAGCAGAAGGTAGGCAATGGACTTCGGAACGACATCAACGACACCAACTTTAAAGACCAGTGGGCGATTTTTATCTAAATTGCGTACGCGCTCTTCCAGTTCACCACCTAATGAAAATATATCAGTGGCATAACTTAGTACCATATGACCTGTTTCTGTGAGCTCTAATTGTCGGCCAACTTTGGTAAATAGAGAGCAGCCTAAATAGTCGTCAAGTAAGCTGAGTTGAGCGCTAATAGTATGGGGTGTAACGCTTAAACGCTCTGCTGCGGCGACAATACTTCCCTCTTTAGCTACCATCCAGAAATAATGGAGATGTTTATAATTAATCATAAGTGCTCGTAAAAAACGATTATTTGTTTAAGAATAATCGACTTTAGTTGAATTTGGAAGCCGTTTAGTTTGTTAAGGTTGGTGCCGGAAAGTCTTTATAGGCTTTTGGTTAATTTTTTTTAGGAGGGGTGTTATGAAAACATCTATGAGTTCTTCCGCGACTTATTCGCAATCATCTGCGATTGAGACGAATAAGGTACTGCGCAATACATATGCATTGTTGTCCCTTACGCTGCTATTTAGTGCGATTATGGCGGGTGGTTCTTTATTGCTGCAACTTCCCCACCCCGGCATCATCATCTCTTTAGTAGGCTTTTTAGGGTTGTTTTTCTTAACCGCTAAATTAAGCAATAGTATTTGGGGGCTTCCCTCCGTTTTTGCGCTGACTGGTTTCATGGGATATACCTTAGGGCCTATCGTTGGGCACTATCTTTCTATGCCTGGCGGCGGCGCTATAGTTATGAATGCTATGGGGATGACAGGAATTATCTTTTTAGCATTATCTGCATATGTATTAACCACTAAGAAGAATTTTAGCTTCATGGGTGGTTTCTTGATGGTCGGGATGATTTTGGGTGTCGTCGCGAGCTTAGCGGCCTTCTTTTTCCAGATGCCTGCTTTATCTTTAGCAGTTTCGGCCATGTTTGTGTTGTTAATGTCCGGTTTTATTCTCTATGAAACAAGTAATATCCTTCATGGCGGTGAGACAAACTACATTATGGCGACTGTTTCTTTATATCTATCGATATACAATTTGTTCACCAGTTTATTACACCTTTTAGGCTTTTTAGGTGGTGATGAGTAAATTAGCTATGTGATAAACCCTGTTAGGGATTTTATAGGCGGTCTTCCAAGGAACCGCCTTTTTTCTTTTAGGGCCTGCCAACCGGTCAGTCACGACTTATATAGGTCGCTGAATGTTACTGATATCTAAATAACTAATGCCTAACGCCTGATGCCTGTTTTGGGAAAGTTAAGGTATAGAGATCTGCTACTTCAACTGATTTTTTGCTCTTGTTTATGTAACGTAGACAATTCATGGATAAGTGTTTTTCCCAGCCGATAGATGAAGTCAAAACCTAGTATTGCTATATGGGCTGTTAGATTTACATTGAGTTCATTAAATTGCTCTGGCGGAATAATGATATTACTTGCATGATCGCTGCCTGTAGCTTTGCGTCAACGGGAGCGAAAGCAATATTGAAAGGTTGAGTAAGGTGGCGTTATCTCATAGTGAACCTGACCGAATAGGTAGCTTAGATAACTATCTACTTTTTGTGGGGAACACCAATGGTTGCTCTCTTTGTGGTAGCCATCATTTAATTTCAACGACAATTTTTTTTGTAGTATTGGAAGTAAATGGCAACTTGTTGGTGCTTATAGTGTCTAAGAATAGCGCGTTAACTATCGTTGTATTACCTTATTTAAAACTCTGTAGTAATCCTAAGTTCTTGGTTGTTCAATGTAAGAATGTGGCTTGTGCTGTATGGGTTCTGCGTATTGTTTAGTATCTTGGTTGTTTTTTGTGAAAAAGTATAAAAGGAAAATTCATGTCATTTTGCTTAGCGTTTAAAGTTCGAGATTATGAATGTGATCTGCAAGGTATTGTAAATAACGGTGTTTATTTTAATTATTTAGAACATGCTCGACATGAATTTTTACTTGCTAAAGGGATTAACTTTGCAGCGTTAACGGCCCAAAAAATACACTTGGTTGTTGTTCGTTCTGAAATGGATTACAAACGCTCGCTGACCAGTGGTGATTGTTTTGAGGTGCGTGTGAATGTGGAGCGCATTAGTAAAGTAAAGTTTGGGTTTCGTCAGCAGGTTATTTGTTCGGATGGAACCATCGCGCTTGAGGCCCTTGTTATCGGCGTTGCGTTAAATCAACGTGGTAGGCCTTGTGTATTGCCAGAAATAGAAGCTTTAATCGAGCAGGCTGAGTGATGGAAAGCTGGTTGTTAACTAATGAGCTGTATCTGCGTCTAGGCGCCTTTTTTGGGGTGTTTTTAATTATGGCTCTGTGGGAGAAAGCTAGGCCTTGTCGTCCACTTAATTTTACTCGATGGTATAGGTGGAGCAATAATCTTGCATTGGTTTTTCTGAATAGTTTGATACTTAGGTTGTTGTTTCCAGTTGCCGCCGTTGGGGTTGCTCTTTTAGTTGAGCAAAAGGGATACGGGTTACTGAATTTGCTGGGGCTACCGCTATTTGTAAGTACGTTTATAGCGGTTGTGACTTTAGATATGCTGATCTACTGGCAGCATGTTTTATTTCATAAAATACCGATGTTATGGGCTTTACATAAAGTGCACCATGCTGATCTTGACTATGATGTCACTACCGGTGCGAGGTTCCATCCAATAGAGATTTTGTTGTCAATGTTAGTCAAAATGGCGGCTATTGTTTTGTTGGGAGCACCTGCTGTTGCGGTACTTGTTTTTGAAATCCTTTTGAATGCATCGGCCATGTTCAATCATAGTAATATTCAACTTCATCGTACTGTGGATAAGTTTGTAAGGATGTTTTTTGTAACGCCGGATATGCATCGAGTGCATCACTCGCAGATTCAACAAGAAACGGATAGTAATTATGGGTTCTCTCTTTCTTGCTGGGATCGCCTGTTTTCAACTTACACGGTGCAACCCAAAAAAGGTCATTTAGGTATGGATATAGGTTTATCTGAACTTAAAGAGCCTAGCTTGGTATGCTCACTTAAAGGAATGATTACGCTTCCGTTTCGCCGTTAGTGAGCCTCTTTTAGAGGCTAGATTTTAGTTGTGCCCAGAATGCGCTAACTAAAGGGTTTTTGAGCTTTTTCTCTAAAGTGATGATCCCTACTTCGTAAGCTTTCAGCTTTGGGCAGATGTCTAGAATATCTACAGTATTAGCTAGAGGGCTATTGTCTAGCACTATTTGCGGAACAACCCCAACACCAAAGCCGAGGCTTACCATGCTGACAATCGCTTCATTACCCGCAACTTGGGCATAAATAAGTGGTTTTATTGTTTGTTCTTTTAGCCAGCGATCTATGCGTTTTCGGGCAATGCCTTCCTCAGACAGTATCATAGGTACTGTTTCATCGAGCTTGTTAATTGATCTAGGTTTGCCTTCAATCCCTTGTTTCGGGGCAATAAATAATAAGGGGGATAGCGCAATA
The DNA here is from genome assembly GCF_030547495.1 of Neptuniibacter sp. 2_MG-2023. Taxonomy (NCBI): domain Bacteria; kingdom Pseudomonadati; phylum Pseudomonadota; class Gammaproteobacteria; order Oceanospirillales; family Oceanospirillaceae; genus Neptuniibacter; species Neptuniibacter sp. 2_MG-2023. The sequence goes on from NZ_JAUOQC010000013.1 coordinate 101,588, forward strand.
GGTTTAAATGCTAGACCGGTCGGCAGAGAGTCAGGTTTGGCTGTGATAGCAAAATCTTCATTACCTGAAAGAACTTGATTGATGGCATGTTCAGGATCGCCGGTGTGTAGCTTTATTTCAATTTTAGGGTAGTTGCTTCTAAATTCGCTGAGGATGGCAAATAAAAAGCTATAGCTAGCGGTAACGGAGCAGTACATGCTGATTTGGCCCTGTAATTCTCCTGTGCGTTCCATTAACTGAGTTTTTAGTGTGTTCCACTGGGTTAGGGACTCCCGAGCATAGCTAAGAAATATATTTCCTTCTGCTGTTAAGGCTACACTTCTATTATCCCGATCAAAAAGGGATACACCGACTTCGTCTTCGAGTTGTTTTATGCTTCTACTCAAGGCGGAGGGGCTAATATGAGATGCTTCGCTCGCGCGGCCAAAATGTAGGCTATCTGCTAAGTGAATAAATTGTCGTAGCTGTTTTATATCCATATGTACTTTGTTGCAAATATTGAGATGTTTGCCATTAGTTTATGCTATTTAGTGGGATTTGAAACTAGTGATCTTAGCTTTTTAAGCTTATTTGCTTTCGGTAGTGTTTATTATTTATGCTATTATTGTGCAGTGCACAATAAAACCGGAGGCTCGTTATGACAAAGATATTAAATCTGGCCTTACAGGGTGGCGGAGCGCATGGTGCCTTTGCTTGGGGGGTTCTTGACCGCTTGTTAGAGGAGGATTTTAAACCCAAGGCTGTAACCGGTACGAGTGCAGGGGCTATGAATGCCATATTGCTTGCCCATGGTTGGCAGCAAGGTAAAGCCGAGGGTGCAAAAGCCTTATTAGATCAGTTTTGGACACAAGTTTCGTTAAATTCTCCAGGAGAGCTTTTAGGTTCTCAACTACACGATACCCAAGTGACGTCTATGACGGGTTGGGTGATGGATCTACTGCGTTATATTTCCCCATACGATCTTAATCCGCTAGATATTAATCCTTTGCGATACTTACTAGAGGATCTTGTTGATTTTGAAAAATTGAAAGAAGCATCGCCAGTTAAGCTATTTATTGCTGCTACGGACGTCAGTAGCGGGAAGATTAAGTTGTTTCGAGAAAATGAGTTGACGGTAGAGCATGCTTTAGCATCGGCGTGTTTGCCAACATTACATAAAGCAATCGAAATTGATGGGAACTACTATTGGGACGGAGGCTTCTCAGGTAACCCTGCGGTATATCCATTGATATTTGATTGTAAAGAAGATGACATATTGCTGGTTTTGTTACAGCCCCTTCAGGGCGGAGAGTTGCCCACTACGTCGCAAGCAATTAATCAAAGAGTGACAGAGCTTGGCTTTCAGAGCACTTTTTTACGAGAGATGCGTGCGATCAGTTACACAATGGAGCAAGCAAAAAGCTGCTATTTTAGTCTTAATAAATTGGAGCGTCGTTTTAGAAATCTACGCTTTCATCTAATTGAGTCAGGAGAGGTTTTTTCATCTTTAGAGCAAGCGAGTAAATATGATACTCGGCAGACATTTTTACAGGAATTAAAAGAAAAAGGGCGTTTAACTGCAGATCGATGGATTGTAGAAAACTGGGAAAAGGTCGGTAATAAACCGAGCTGTGATCTAGAACCTCTATTTCTGTAATAAAAGTTTTTATAGAGGTTGGTTGTGAGCGGTTAGCGTGAACGTGCTAGCAGGTTTGAGAGTAGAGTAATTTGTAGAAGGTTTTTTTGTTGATCAGTAACAACTGAAAAATAGATTTATTTGATAACATGGCTTCCTAACCTCTAGCGCAGTAGAATGTGTTTTTGCATGCTTAATTAGGTGATTTAAAGAGCAATGACAGACTTTCAGAATAAAGATAAGCCGGAATCAGTTAAGCCGCGTAGCCGAGGCATTTACCTATTACCAAATCTCTTTACAACGGGTGCGCTTTTTTCGGGGTTTTATGCCGTAGTTGCCAGTATGAATGGGCATTTTGAAAATGCTGCTGTTGCTATCTTTGTTGCTATGGTACTTGATGGTTTGGATGGGCGAGTTGCTCGTATGACCAATACCTCCAGTGCATTTGGTGCAGAATATGATTCATTGGCTGATATGGTTTCCTTTGGGGTTGCGCCATCTTTAGTGGTATTTAATTGGGTCTTGGATGATATAGGTAAGTTGGGTTGGTTTGCTGCGTTTGTGTATGTGGCTGGTGCGGCATTAAGGCTAGCGCGTTTTAATACCCAAATTGGTTCTACGGATAAACGATACTTTATCGGGTTGCCTAGTCCAGCCGCCGCAGCGGCCGTAGCGGGGCTTGTTTGGGCTGCGACTGAATACGATATAGATGGTGGCCCTTATGTTTACCTTATCGCTGCCTACGTTGCTATCGTAGGTGTTTTGATGGTGAGTAATGTTCTTTATTACAGCTTTAAAGATGTAAACCTAAAAGAGAAGGTGCCCTTTCTTATCCTCGCAGGCATTGTGCTTGCTGTAGGTGTTATATCTATTAGTCCTGCCATATTTCTGTGGATACTCTTTTTAGCGTATGCGATCTCTGGGCCATTACTCTGGGCTTGGCGAAAGAGTAAACACAAATCTAGTATGTAAGTTTAAGCGGCCTTCTATTATGAAGGCCGTTTTTGTATCCGTTTGCCACTTTTACCTTTATAAATAATAATCTTGATGAGGCTCCCCTTGTTTTAGTGAGTACTAAAACGTACATGTGTGTTACTAGGCTTTTGTCTTTGCTTAAAAAGGAGGGGAAGTGCTTGGTTTGATCGCTAAATAACCAATTTTGCCCCGATTTCCGCTTAATGTCGCTTTTTTGCCTTTATTTTGCAGTTTTTTAGTTTTGCCTGTTGACGTTGTTTGTGAAGTGTCTATAATTCGCCGTCCTTGCTAAGGGAGGCCCGCCAAGCGGCGCTGACTGACCTAAGTAAAG
>NZ_JAUOQC010000014.1:0-94655 GCF_030547495.1 Neptuniibacter sp. 2_MG-2023
GAGAACCGTTAAAGGTTCGATTCGCATGACGCAGTCATAAGAAAACATCGGAGCCTGCGACGATGGCCCGAAGGGCAACAGTAATCCTGTACGACCCACCACTTATAAGAATCCAGCCCTGCGCTGGTTTTTTTATGTCTGTAGAAAATACACGAGTACAGGATGAGAACCGTTAAAGGTTCGATTCGCATGACGCAGTCATAAGAAAGCATCGGAGCCTGCGACGATGGCCCGAAGGGCAATAGTCATCCTGTACGACCCACCACTTATAAGAATCCAGCCCTGCGCTGGTTTTTTTATGTCTGTAGAAAATGCACGAGTACAGGATGAGAACCGTTAAAGGTTCGATTCGCATGACGCAGTCATAAGAAAACATCGGAGCTTGCGACGATGGCCCGAAGGGCAGCAGTAATCCTGTACGGCCCACTACTAAGTATCTAATTTTGTGCTGGTTTTTATGCTTACGGTAACTGGGTCCCGAGAATGGATTTTCTATAGTGCTTATCGCTTAGTTGCTTTTTTTGGTTTATGTGTCGAGGTTATATTTTTTTAGTCTAATAGAAACCTTGTTAATTGAGCATCTCTTTATATATTTAAAAGTAATAAACTATTTGTTGATTTACGAGTCATATAGTTGTTCTAGTTGTATTTATAAGGAATGGCGATGCTTACCCCTGACCAGTGGGTGTTAGATGAGAGTGAAGGTACAGTCCCTTTAGCTAAGTGGCAAAAAACAATTGATGTTATGGCACGTGTCTTTAACGCGCCTGCAGGCTTTATTGTTCAGTATGCACCAGAAGGGTTCCAAGTCGTGATCTCAAGTGGTCAGGCATCGAATCCTTATGATGCTGGCGTGACAGTTCCTCCGGATACTAATCTTTTCTGTAAAAAAGTTGTCGAGCAGCAGGAGTTGCTCTACGTTCCTGATGCGTCAACTGACCCTTATTGGGACACTAATCCAGAGGTGAGTGACGATGGATTTTGTTCCTACCTTGGCTTGCCTGTTAAATGGCCGACAGGAGAGCCTTTTGGCACCATTTGCGTGATGGATTTTAATGCCACTGATTATCAAAAGGATTATGTTGATCTGGTGGGTGAGTTAAGAGATTTAATTGAGGCTGATCTTAAAATCCTATCGCAGTATCAAATGATTTCCAATCTTGCTATGACCGATGAGCTGACTGGGCTTTATAACCGGAGGGGGTTTTATTCCGTAGCTCAGCAATATATTGCCTTGGCCAAACGCTCGGAATTGTCGCTGGGGCTTCTGTATATGGATATGGATGGTCTTAAGAGGGTTAATGATGTCTATGGGCACCTAGCCGGTGATCAAGCGTTAAGGCGCTTAGGTAAAGCCTTGGAGGAGACGGTAAGGGAGAGTGATATCGCCGCTCGGTTATCGGGTGATGAGTTTGTGATGCTGGTTGCGATACGCAATTTTGAACAGCTGACTCAAATTGCTCAGCGAGTAGCCGACCGAATAACTAAGGACGATATTCGTGTAAGTATTGGCTCGGTATTAATGGATGATAGCGCGCAGCCATTAGAGTATTGGGTTGAGGAGGCTGATCGGCGGATGTATGAAAATAAAAATGCGTAACCGACTTTTAGGGGGTGTATCTAATCCCTACAATTTCGTAATAGACTTCACTTCCATCGGGTTTCTTTAGGCAAATTTCGTCTCCTAGCTGCTTTTTTAAAATAAGACGCGCCAATGGTGAATCTATGGAGATAAAATCAGCTTCGATGCCAATCTCATCCGGTCCTACGATGCGGTGTGTTCGTTCATTTTCAGCTTCATCCAGAAGTGTTACCCAAGCCCCAAAAAAAACCGTGTCTTGTTTCGATGGCTCCGGTGCCCGATCGACTACGACCATATCTTCGAGGCGTTTAGATAGGTAGCGAACTCGACGGTCAATTTCACGTAACTGCTTTTTCCCATAGATATATTCAGCATTTTCTGACCGATCACCTTGGGCTGCAGCCTCTTTTACCGACTGCGTAATTTCAGGCCGTTTTACTTTCCATAGATATTTCAGCTCCTCATTTAAGCGAGCGTAGCCTTCAGCGGTAATATATTTCGAGCTGCGAGGCTGTGGTGGACGCCACCTTCCCATAAATTATCCTTATTTTTTATGATTTTATAGTAAAGAATTCTAGCCTTTGGTCGATAAAATTGGGACTAGAAATCAGTATTTATTTTTACCTATTAGCGAGCAGTATGCGAACCGAGCAGATTATCAATCGAATTGAGGGCTATACCTCTACTTTGAGCCAAGCGGTTCAGAGTGGTAGTGGTGCGCAATTCTCTATGCTGCTGAGTTTGATTCATTCTAATCAAGCGCTTATTAAACCGGAGTCCACATCTGAAGGCACCGGTGACTTTAAGCTTCCTGAAGTCCAAAGTACCTACCCAGATCCAAACGAATTATATAATGCGCAAGTAACTGAAAGGTTAAATGTTGCCGTGCATGAGGGGCTGGTAGGAGATTTCGCTTACGTTAATGGTTATATCTATAGTCATAGCCATACACCTCGTCAGCAGGCTCAGGCGTCCGATGAGTATGCCAAAGTCGGTTTGATGTCGACAGGGCAGTTACTTATTGGTGAAATTGAAAGCTCTAAACAACAGATTCGAGCTGCCGCCTAAGCTATTAAGTTTCCCCGTTCGTCGTATTTAATGTCTTTTCTGTCCTTTTCTATGAGTTTTTAACTCAGGCTTTTCTATGTTCTGTTTGCAATTCTTGGTGGGAACGACAAAAGCCTGCTACCTTGTAAAGAATAGGTTTTTGAATAATCGATAAAGTTATCTTGCTTATGTTGCGGGAGTGGCTGACTTTTATCGGTTTAAATAGGATTTTTATATGAATTTCTATATATAAATTAGGCTTAGGTGTAGTGAAAAAACCGAGAACTCTAAAGTTAACTATCTTTGTGATTTTTTGTCTGATCTCTCTTATTGGTGTTAACTGGTGGGGATTCGCTTTAAATAAACACGCATCCCAAGATTGGCTTGAAACGGCAGAGTTGGAAACTTATCAAGCGACTAATACTAGTCTAAGTTGGATGTCTCTGTTTTATTCACAGCTAAGGGGGATGGCAACACTATTTTATGGGTCAGAGCTTATTACTGAAGAGGAGTTTTTTAAAGGTATAGATTTGTTGAAAGGGATCGAGGCTGAATCAATAACGCCTTTGGCTGGGATGGCTTATGTGAGCGTTATTAATGGTGACACCCCATCTATGGAGGTCGCTGTGCGTTACAGTACAGACACTGATGGCCTTTTTTCCAAAGATATAAATCTGATGACCTATCCTGCCATTGCGACAGCAGTAGAGCAGGCTTTAGTTAAGCATTCTCAGGTTGTGTTGAGTCCTATTTTTATTACGGACCAAGGGACCCGATCTGTTGTCCTCGCTTTTAGTGTTAAAAATAATAGGCACACAGGTGTTTTGCTCTCTTTAATTAATTTAAGTGGTCTTTTTGCGGACTTAAAAGTGCTTCATGTCTCGGATGGTTTAAGGCTCAGAGTTGTAGAGGATCGTTCCCAAAATGGCGAGACCCAATTTACTGAGCATTTAATGATAGGTTCTTTAAAGGCGTCGGATAGTGTTGAAAGCTTCCATTATCAGATGCGAACAGGGGATGCTCATTGGGGGTTTTACTGGGACGTTGAAGAAGGGTATAAGGGCTGGAAAAATAATATATTAGGTCTTGTTGTACATATAGGTGGTAGTGCTTTAGTTCTGTCGCTGTTCTCCATTATTGGCGCTTTGGTACGGCAAAACAGTATAGTTAATCATCAGGTTCAGGTACGTACTCGCGAGTTAGCAGAAATATCGTTGGCACTGGAAACAAGTAATGGGGAGTTGAGGGAACTTGCGAACAGGGATTCGTTAACTAATGCTTATAATCGGCGTTGCTTTATGGAGCTAGCTGAGAGTGCTTGTGCGATGAGCCGGCGTTACAATTTGCCGTTAACCATCATCATGTTGGATGTTGATTATTTTAAACGTGTAAACGATAGTTGTGGCCACGCTTTTGGTGATAGCGTTTTGCTGGAGATTGTGAACGCTTGTAATGGTGAACTGCGAGAAGTCGATAGTTTTGGGCGTATTGGCGGTGAAGAGTTTGCTATCTTGCTTCCTGAAACGAGTATGGATGCCGCTTACCTTGTGGCGGAGCGCTTACGTAGGAAGGTCGCAGAGCTTCGTTTTGAGTATAATGGTGAGTTTTTCGGTGTGACTGTTAGTATAGGTAAGGCGCACTTTTATCCTGATCAAGATGATGTTTTAAGTACGTTGCTGAAGCGTGCAGATGATGCGCTGTATGAGGCGAAAAATCGTGGCCGAAATCAGGTTGTAACTTATTCGCATGATACGGATTTGACGCTGTTAGATCGGTAAAATAATGCTTAATCTTTGTGCGAAATTGCAGCCAAAACCGGCCTTAGGTTTGCCACTGAATCTTTTCTTCTACGCCGTTTTCAATCTTCCAATATTCATCAGGATCATCACCATCTTCCCAGCTTGAAACGATGCATCGAACTTGTGTGTTTAGTGCGGTGGCTGTTGCGTGAGCGCATTCAAGATCTGTTGCCCAAGGGCTTTTGTCAGACTTTAACCAGAGGCTTGTCCATGCTTTTCCTGCAGCGCGCTCATGAATCATTGTCTCTACATCATTACCGGAGAAGCGCAAGTTAAGCTGGTGGGTTGTTCCTTTGGATGAAATATAATCTATCTTTTCTGCTTGTGATGCTAGCCATTCCTGAATCGTTTCGAACGAACAGTTTTTAATATAGATTTCGATATCAGGGTGTCGTGTACTAGTCATGTTTGTCATCGCTTATAAAACGGATAATGCGTAAAACGCTAAGGCTTATGTAGCCAATCGCTGCCAGTATGATGCCAGCCGATAGGATGATCAAGCCAATGAGTGCAAGAATCTCCTGCGATATGGAGCTTTTTAATACGAATTCTGCCGCTCCTAGAATTAACATGCCTAAAAAGAACACAACAAAACCAATGCCCAGCAGGATTAGATTTTGTTTAGGGTTATCAGCCCGTTTATAGAGCCAATGTTTAAGCTTTTTTTTCATCGCCGTGTGAAGACCCCTAGATTAACATCTAAGGTAAGCGGCAGAGTGTTTAGCTGACAGATTTTATCTTTAGCTTCTGGGGGCAAGCGTTGACTATGAGGGGTCATGGCTAATAGGGCTGTAATTTCTTTGTTGGACTCTAATTGAAAAGGGTAAGTAACTTGTTGCTTGTGGCTGAGATCGAACTGTCCACTCAATGTACTGATGGGATCAAAATGGCTCGTTTTGATCTCTTGGTAGATCAGCTGACGTAGCTCTATTAAGTGCTGTTCCCCTGGCCAAGCAAGTATTAAGGTACTTCCGGGCTTCATTGGTTTAGCAAATGCTTCAGGCATTAAACGGCTAAAAAGCACAAGTTGTAGATCTAAACTCTCTGCAGGCAAAGGAATATCTGCGCCGGATGCTACAAGCCAAGTTATGGCTTTGCTTTTTCCACTTGCGGCTTTCACTGCATGCTTTGAAATATCGAGTGCCGTTATCGATGGAGTTTTATGTGCTTGAAGTAGCGCATTTTGTAGTCGTGTTGTGTAGTAACCTTCGCCGCAGCCCATATCAAGAATCTGAGGGTGATCGACACTCGCTAACGCTTTTACGGCAAGCTTATTTATCTCATTGGATAAGGACTCATAGAACCCTAGTTCAAGAAATGTTCTACGCGCTTGTACCATCTCAGGATTGTCTCCTGGATCTTTTGAGCGTTTTTTATGGGCTAAAAGAAGATTCCAGTAGCCCTGTTTAGCTGCGTCAAAGCTGTGGTTGTTTTCACAGCGAAGGCTTTTATCCTGCAAAATGAGCAGTGATTTGCAAACAGGGCAAGTGAGTGGCATCTGAGCGGGACCTTTAAGATTGAGTTAACAGATGAGCCATGATGTTTTCATAGAGATCAGACAGTGTGTCTAAGTCTTTACAGCTAACCCGTTCATCAACTTTATGAATGGTTGCGTTAATCGGGCCTAATTCAACTACTTGAGCGCCTGTAGGGGCGATAAAACGGCCGTCAGAAGTACCGCCGGATGTAGATAGCTCTGTTTTAGTGCCTGTAACGGCTGAAATGGCCTGTTGGCAGGCTTCGACTAAGTCCCCTTCGGCGGTTAAGAAAGGATTGCCGGAAAGCACCCAATCTATATCCCATTCTAAATTGTGGCTATCAAGGATGTTACCAACACGTGTTTTTAGTTCATCAGCGGTAACTTCCGTGGAAAAGCGGAAGTTAAACATAATGTCGACATGCCCAGGTACAACATTAGTAACACCTGTACCGCCATTAATGTTTGATATTTGGAAACTAGTTGGTGGGAAAAAGTCATTTCCCTCATCCCATACTTCAGAGGCCAATGCTGCGAGTGCAGGAGCGGCCATGTGAATAGGGTTTTTAACTAAATGGGGATAGGCTACATGACCTTGTACGCCACGAACTTTCAGGGTAGCGCCTAAAGAGCCGCGACGGCCATTTTTAATTGTATCGCCGACATGAGTGGTGCTGGATGGTTCGCCAACGATGCACCATTTTATTTTTTCATTACGCGCTTCTAAATGGTCAATAACGCGAGTAGTACCGTTGATCCAAGGACCTTCTTCATCACTGGTAATCAGTAATGCGATAGAGCCTTGATGATCAGGGTGATGTTCAATAAAGCGTTCAAGTGCAGTCATAAAAGCAGCGATACTGCCTTTCATGTCGGCAGCGCCTCGGCCACAAAGCATACCTTGTTCTATAGTTGCTTCGAATGGCGGAAACTCCCAACGTTCTTCTGGACCTGAAGGTACAACATCAGTGTGGCCAGCAAAACAGAATACTGGGCCGGAATCGCCGCGTCGTGCCCAGAAGTTTTTCACATCTTCAAAAGGTAGACGTTCAATTTTAAACCCTAGCGCTTCTAATCGCTCAATCATCATATCTTGGCAGCCTGCATCCTCCGGTGTTACTGAGCGGCGGTTAATGAGGTCTTTGGCAAGTTCGATTGTTGCTGAAAGTTTCTGGGTCATAATTGTGATCCGTGTAGCCTTTTAAAATTTAGTGCTAGTAATAAGAAGTGCGCCTATGGCGCACTTCTAAATATTACCGCTTAACCACTGTCATCTATCAGTTTAGATTGTTTATACAATCAGTGATTGAATGACCGGGTTTATTAGTTGTGCTTATGCAGCTCTTCGTTCAACTCGATGGCAGATTTGTTGGTTTTAACTTCAATGCGGCCATTTTGAGAGTTACGACGGAACAATAGATCAGGCTTACCTGCTAGTTCAGCAGCTTTCACTGTGCTGACTTCGTTATTTTGGTCATCAAGGATAGTGACTTTAGAGCCTGCTGTGACATAAAGGCCTGCTTCTAAGGTGCAGCGATCGCCCATAGGTAAGCCTAGGCCAGCATTTGCGCCTAGTAGGCAGTTTTCACCCACAGAGATCACAACATTGTTACCGCCAGAAAGTGTACCCATAGTAGAACAGCCGCCGCCAAGATCGGAACCGTTGCCTACTACAACACCCGCAGAGATACGGCCTTCAATCATGCTGACGCCTAGTGTGCCTGCATTGAAGTTCACGAAACCTTCATGCATGACCGTTGTGCCTTCACCTACGTGAGCGCCTAAACGAACACGGATAGCATCGCCAATACGAATACCTGTTGGTACAACGTAATCTGTCATTTTAGGGAATTTATCTACAGAAGTAACACTTAAAATACGACCTTGGGCGCGGGCTGCAAGTTGACGCTTTGGTAGGTCATCTAAAGAGATCGCGCCTTCGCTTGTCCATGCAACGTTCGGTAGTAGACCGAAAATACCGGTTAAATTAATAGCGTGTGGTTGCACTAGACGGTGTGAAAGTAGGGTTAGTTTTAAGTAAGCTTCAGCGGTTGAAGAAGGTGCTTCATCGGTTTCCAGAATACATAAAACCAATGCTTGGCTTGTACCTTCTAAAATCTCGACAACTTCCGCTTGTGCTTCTGCATTCACTGATAAAAAGGCTGCTTCAAGATCTTTAAGTTGAGATTCTTTAATTTCAATTGCAGCATTACCACCTTGATAGCCTATTTTTTCTGCAACTGCATTTACGATGGCATCATCAGCGTTAAGTAGGGGTGCGTTGTAATAAACTTCGAGTAGTTCGCCCGCTGAGGATTTTGTTCCTACACCTAAGCCGAATGCAAAATTAGCCATGTTGATCTCCGATTCTTAAAATTTTTAAATTCGTTATTTCTGTGACTTATATGTCAAACAGAGCGGAATATTCAGTGTCTTTAAAACCTACCAAGCGAACGCTTCCTGTATCAATTAACGGTCGTTTTATCATGGCAGGGTATTCAAGCATCAAGCTAATAGCTGATGCTTCATTAATCGTGTCTTTTATCTCTTCAGGTTGTTGGCGCCATGTAGTGCCACGCTTATTAAGTAAAGTTTCCCAACCTAATTCTGATACCCAGTTTTTTAATTGGGTTTCGTCTAAACCATCTTTTCGGTAATCATGGAAGCGGTACTCTATCTGGTTGGCTTCTAGCCATTTACGCGCTTTTTTGATCGTGTCGCAGTTAGGTATGCCGTACATCGTAATCATCAATTGCCTACCTTTTATAGTGCTTCAATATAGCTACGAATACGTTGTGCTGCTTCGACGCATTCATCCATTGTTGCAACTAAGGCCATACGTACATAGCCTGCGCCGGGTACTATGTTGTCAGTTGTTCTAGATAGATAGCTGCCAGGTAGTACAGTAACGTTTTGTGATGCAAATAGGCCTTGTGCAAATTTATCATCGGCAATCGGTGTTTTTGCCCATAAGTAGAAGCTGGCTTCTGGTTTTTTTACATCCATTACTGGTTCTAAGATTTTTATAACGGCGTCGAATTTGTGTCGATACTGATCTCGGTTATCTAAAACGTGATCTTCATCGGACCATGCTTCTATAGATGCCAGTTGATGCTGAATCGGCATAGATGAACCATGATAAGTACGATAGGAGAGGAAAGGGGTTATTAATGCTGTATCTCCAGCAATAAAGCCAGATCTCAATCCTGGTAAGTTTGAGCGTTTAGATAGGCTGTGCATAACTACACAATTTTTGTAATCGTCACGACCTAGCTCGGCGCACGCCTGAAGAAGCCCTACAGGTGGTTGCTCTTCATTTAGATATATCTCTGAATAGCACTCATCAGAGGCAATAATAAAGTCATACTGGTCTGAAAGTTTGATCAGTTTTTTCAGGGTTTCTAAGTCGGTGACTGCACCCGTTGGGTTACTTGGGGAGCAGATAAATAGTAATTGGCAGCGCTGCCATACGTCGTCAGGTATTGCATCGTAATCTGGAATAAAGCCATTTTCTTCTAGGCAATTCAGATAATAAGGCTTCGCACCCGCGAGGTATGCTGAACCTTCATAGATTTGGTAGAAGGGATTAGGTGATAAAACTAATGCTTCAGGTGAACGATCTACAGCGCATTGAGTAAATGCAAAAATCGCTTCACGGGTTCCATTTACGGGTAAGACATTGTCTTCTGCGTTCAGACTACCTTCTGTAAGCTTGAAACGACGGGTGCACCAATCCGCAATGGCTTGGCGCAGTTCAGGCAAACCTTTGGTGGTTGGGTAGTTTGCTAGTTTTTCCATATTATTAATTAAACACTCTTGCACAAACGGTGGTGAAGGGTGTTTAGGCTCACCAATAGACAACGCAATATGATCTAAATCAGCCGGTGGAGTCACTTCTGCCTTTAGTGCAGTGAGTTTTTCGAAAGGATAAGGCTGTAGCAGGCTAAGGTCGCGATTCATACTGATCCTTGAGTTCCTATGTGGGCGATAGATGAAAATGGAAATACAGAAAATAGGGGCGAAATTATACCTTAACTATCCCGAATCTGCGAATAGACGACGTTATATTAGTTTAACTAAATGCCGCGTATTGAACGCTATTTTTTGAAAAGGTTTCTATGTTCTCTGCCCTTTATAGGGAGCACTGATTTTAACTTTGATTTATAAGATCTTTTGCCTAACTTATAAAAAACACTATGCTGCAATATGAAGATAAATATAGGTTGGTTTTTGTTACTGAATGGTGATGTTTTATGTGTAACTTAGGTCAGTATATTTTTTCGACTTTTATAAAGGCATTGTTATGTATGTGGATAGACGAACTTACCCTCGAATAGATACGGATCTGCCAGCTGAAGTGCAGATGTTTGCTGGATCTAGTATTGACGTTAGGTTGATAAATCTTAGTTTGGGAGGGATGTTAGTTGAAGGCGGTAAGGAGGTAGAGTTACTGCGGCCACTGGTTGATGGTGCTCCTTTGGAGTTATCCCTGCATTTTGGCCTGAATCAGAACCTTTACACTGTCATTGTCGAGTGGTTTATCAGCGTCGACAATCCCAAGGCTGTATACAGTTGGGATTGTCCTTGTTGAGTATCGATGATAGAGCCTTAGCGTTACTTCAACAGTATATTTCTGAACAGTTAACTTAATGGATATATAACCAGATTTATCCTCCTAGCTCTGGCTTATCTGCTGTGACCGGTGTGTTGTGATCTTTCATATTTAATCTGCCACGTGTTGATTCAATAATGGTTAGGGTTGCAGGGACAAATAACAGGATCAGCGCAGTACCGTAAGCTAAGCCGAAGACAATGGACACCGCCATAGGAATTAGAAACTGCGCTTGTAGCGAGGTTTCAAATAAGATGGGAGTGAGTCCAGCTATAGTGGTGAGTGATGTTAATAGTACGGCCCGTAAACGTTGACAAGCTGCTTCAACCAACGCCTCTTTGATGGCGACCCCTTTTTTGCGCAAGCCCTGATAAAAAGTGACTAATACGATGGAGTCGTTGATCACAATACCGGAGAGACCAAAAAAGCCAAATAGGGACAGGATTGTCATACTCATCCCCATAAAAGCATGACCAAGAATAGCGCCAGTCAGGCCTAGAGGGATAGCAAGCATTACAGAAATAGGCCAACTGTATGAGGAGAAGACCCAAGCTAAGATTATGAAAATTAATGTTAAAGCTAGCATTAAACCTAGTTTCATATCATCTAAGGTTTCTCGCTGGCTTTTGTTTTTACCTTCGAAGCTTGCAGAAACACCGTACTGAGCAAGTATCTGATCAAGTTTGTTGGATTTTAGATCGGTGATGATCTCATCCGCATTAGCAATGGCTTCATCTAAATCCGCTGTTACTTTAATGGATAGTTGGCCATCGACACGGGTTAACGTATCTAACCCTTGTTTGGCTCGGAAGCTTACAACATTACTCAGTGGTGTCGTGCCTCCATCCGGTAGTACAACGGGGAGTTGTTCAATAATACTAAGGCGATCTCTTTCCTCTTCTGGTAGCTGAATGCGTACTTCTATTTCGTCTTGGCCTTGATAGAAGTTTTGCACTTCTAAACCATCAAATGCTGCACGTAGTTGGCGGCCTACCGCATCTAAGGTCAACCCTGCGGTTTTACCGGCGGGGGTTAGTTCGTAGATTAGTTGTGATTTGCCATAAGGCAGGTCATCGTCAATATTACTTAAACCTACATAGCTTTTTAACAGTGACTGAAGATCCAAAGAGGCTTGCTTTATATCGTGGATATCATTGCCTGCGAGTTTGACCTCGATAGGTTTTCCAGGAGGTCCACTTGTTGCCACATCAATGGTGAACTTTTCAATGCCGGCGGGGACGGTGATCCGTTTGCGCCACTCTCGGTTAAATTCTGTGGTGCTGATTTGACGATCGTCGCCGGGCTGTAATTCGACTAATAATGAGCCAAATTCGTCGCCACTATTACCTGATTGTGACGTGCGCGAGAATGAGGCGCTACGTAAACGCTGAAAAGCAACTTTAATATTATCACCACCAAGTTCTTTGTCTGTTTCTTGCAAGGTGATATCCAAATGGCGGACAAATTTATCTACCGTTGCTGAGTCTGTTCCTGCGCTGAACTGCACGTTGGCTGTCATTGTGTCGCGTTCAACCGCAGGGAAAAAAGTGAATTTGACCTTACCACCAAGAATCAGTGCTATGGCTAAAATAAACATTCCTAGTGCGGTTGCTATGGTTGTCCAGCGGAACTCTACCGCTTTAGTAACGAGTCTCCTAAAAGGTCCATCTTTAAATTTGTTAAAACCGTTGTCTAGTCGAACACGTAGTTTGGATGGATGTAAATCTTTTATGTTCTTAATACTGTGGTGAAGATGGCCAGGTAGAATGAGAAAGCATTCAACTAATGAGGCTAAAATAACGCAGATGACTACGGTGGGTATATCTATAAGGATGTTCCCAATAGTCCCACCAATCATTAGTAAAGGTAAAAAGGCGGCTATAGTGGTCAAGGATGAGGCCATTACAGGGGCGAGCATGCGATGTGCTCCACCAATGGCGGCGTTTAATCCACTTTCTCCCATTTGGACATGAGTTAAGGTGTCCTCACCTACAACAATAGCGTCATCAACGATAATACCTAACGCCATAATCAACCCAAATAGGCTGATCATATTAATGCTCCCACCAATGGCATAAAGTACCGCTAAGGTAGCCATAAATGAAACCGGAATACCAATAGTGACCCAAAAGGCAACGCGGGCATTGAGGAAGAGGAAAAGGATGCAAATAACTAAGATTAAACCGCTAATACCGTTTTTTAAGAGAAGGTTGATACGTTGTTTGACCGGTTGCCACTGTTCATCATAGGCGATCATTTGTATATCAGCGGGTAGTGTAGGGCGCGTTTTTTCTAACCAATTATTGAGGATTTCTGCAGATTTAAGGGTGTCTTGGGTTTCTGTGCGGCGAAGCTGTAACATCGCTGCAGGTTCGCCTTGATATTGCAGTAGTACTTGACTGTCTTTGGCTTTTAACGAGATCTCGGCAATATCGCCTAGACGGATTAAACGTCCGTC
Source organism: Neptuniibacter sp. 2_MG-2023 (assembly GCF_030547495.1). Lineage (NCBI taxonomy): Bacteria > Pseudomonadati > Pseudomonadota > Gammaproteobacteria > Oceanospirillales > Oceanospirillaceae > Neptuniibacter > Neptuniibacter sp. 2_MG-2023. The sequence continues at coordinate 12,976 of NZ_JAUOQC010000014.1, forward strand.
TTTATCAGTAATAATGGGAAGCTGTCGAAAACCCTCTACATCGCGTTGTTGATTTAAACTGCGTATTTGCCGTGAACCATCGCCTTTCGCTGCGGTGCCTGCCGGCAGATCTAAACTTCTTAATTTTATGCTCTCAGCGACTTGCCCCATGGTCATATCCAGCTCATGTAATTGAGCTGCCGGAAACTCGATGCTGATCTGTTGGTCAGGTAGGCCGATAAAATCTATCTTGTTAATACCTAGTGCTAAAAGCTCCTGTTCAAAGCGGTGTGCAAAGGTTCGTAACTCCTCTAATGTGCCTTTTTTACTGCTAAGAATTAAGCTAGCAATTTGCTCGTAGCGAATAACACGCTGAACTAAAGGCTCCTCAATATCACTAGGTAATTCATTACGAACACTATCTATTTTCTGTTTGACTTCATCTAACAGAAAATCAACGTCGGTGTCTTCATCAACCTCGATACGAATAGATGCGGAGCTTTGTTGAGCCGTGGAATAGAGGGTATCTATGCCAGTAAGAGATTTAAGTTCCTCTTCGATGGGTAAAATAATAGAGCTGGCAATATCCTCAGCAGCGGCACCACTCCAGATGACTTGTACTGTTATTACATCTAGCTCAAAGGTAGGAAAGAACTGAGTATTAAGCTTTTTTATGCCCCAAGCGCCCGCCAATATCATTAGCAGCATAAATAAGTTGGCAGCTACTCTATGGGCTGCGAAAGAGGCGGTTATATTTTGCAGCGAACCTTCATACTTACTCATCTTTTAGCCCCTCAGTTTCAGGGGAGGTAAACTCTTTAACGCGTAAACCGGTAATCGCATTGGGTAGCTGTGTTGTTACTATAGAATCCCCTGGGTGAAGGTCAGGACTGGTAATTAGAACCATGGGATTGTTGTCTGTGTCAGTGCTATCCCCAATACGTTCGACTTGAACCGATACTAAACGCTCGTCCACGACCTTATATACCTTATTTAAACCATAGAGCGCGGTAGGGGGAACGGGAATGACTTCATTAGTTGCAGGGAGTGTGACATTAATAGCCAAAGAGCGACCTAACTCCGGTTGATAATCCTGTTTTTTTATACTAAAAAAAACGTCAACCCCTGCACGTCCACTATTAACTGCCGCGGCAATACGTTCTAGATTTAGCTCAATGGTGCGATTGTCGATCGTGCCGATGGCAGCAATCTCTTGTAATGAGTTTTTATTTCTCAATAAAGGAAGAATACGGTTAGGAATTTGTGCACGGACCTCTAAGCGATCTAAACTATAAAGCTCAACAATAGGGTCCCCTTCACGAACGCGATCCCCCGGGGATACACTTAAACTGGCTACTCGGCCACTAAAAGGCGCGTGGATTTTGGTGCGCGAAAGGTCTAGTTTAGCTGCGTCTAAAAGACTCGTTGTACGCATGAGTTGGGATTCTAATTGACGTAAACGATTTGGATGGTCCGCTATTGATTGTTCCCGTTGAGCAATAGATAAAGCTTGCTGTTGATAATCACGACGGGCTGAATCCAGTAGTTCTTGGCTTGTTAGTTTGCGTTTGATTAGATTTTCATAGCGTTGAACGGTTTTGAGGCGTAGTTGCTGTAAGTTCTTTTCTATTTTCAGAGATTTAAGATCGGCGTTGTGACGTACCTTTTCAGTCTCAATCTGAGCGATAGTATTATCAACATCAGCTTGTCGCTGTTGTACTAGTAATTGTGCATCACTATCGTCAAGTTGGACCAGAGGTTCATTTGGGTTAATAGCACGTCCTTCATCGGTATAAACTTCTTTGACAAATGCAGTGACTGCTGCGGTTATTTTACTGACACGTGGGGATTCTACTTTGCCATAAAGTGTAAGTACGGGTTTATGGAGCCCAAACGCTGCGGGCACTGTACTTATGCTCCATATCTTTTCCGTCGTAGGGCGGGAGGGTGCTTGAGGCTTGGTCATCATCAGGAAAGCGAACACGGCAATGGCGGCCCCAATAATAAGTAGAGGTAGAATCCATTTTAAGTGGGTGTTTTGTTTTACTTTCACTTCGGTCATGTCATTTCCGTATTCAGGCAGTAAGCATGTTTATTATGTGAACGGGCTAATATTAGCCGAACCCTATATTAATGATCATTTATCGTTTCGTATATCTACAATCTTTGAAACCATGTACTTAGTATCGATGTTTATGGAATAGTTAGTAAGACCACCGAATATTGTGATTGTTCACGTTGCCGCTTTAGATTGTGCTAACGTGCTATTAATTATGACCATGAAAAGGAGTTTGTATGCATACTGATAGTGTACGCTGCTTAAACGCAACTGGATTTCACAATATGGTATATCACGAATGGGGTAGTCGTGATAATGCTCGTGTGCTTGTGTGTGTGCATGGATTAGCGCGTAATAGCCGTGATTTTGATGAGTTGGCTTTAGCCCTGTCTCGCGAATATCGAGTGATCTGCCCTGATATTGTTGGGCGAGGAGCAAGCGATTGGCTACCTTCAGGTCAACCTTATGATATTCCCCAGTATTTAAGTGATATGACGACTCTACTGGCCCGTCTAAATGTAGATACAGTGGATTGGGTTGGGACATCGATGGGTGGGATTATCGGGATCTGTTTAGCGGCCCTGCCTGATTCCCCGATTAAACATTTAGTGCTGAATGATATTGGCGCTTTTGTACCAGCTACTGCGTTACAGCGTATTGCCGAATACCTAGGTGATAAGCATTTTCAAAGCTTGTCGGATGTTGAGCAGTATATGCGTAGCACCTATCTGTCATTTAACAATCTAACTGATAAGCAGTGGCGTCATCTAGCAAAGTATGGCTCACGTTTACAGAGTAATGGTGAATATGCCTTGCACTATGATCCCGCGATCGCTGAAGCCGCCAAGCATAGTTGTAGTGATGATGTTGACCTTTGGCCTTTTTGGTCGGCTATTAAAATCCCTCAGTTATTAATCTGGGGTGAGGAATCGGATGTGTTGCCAGAACAGACGGTACGAGACATGCAGGCGAATGATCAATTGGAGTTATTCACTATACCTGAGATAGGGCACGTTCCCTCTTTGATGGAGCGCCCACAGATTGAAAAAGTTAAGATGTGGTTACGTGAACAACATAGACATAATTAAAGCACTGCCTACTATATTTGAGCGGACTATAAAGGAGTTTAGATGAGCGTACTAACACGTTGGCCACAAGATCAGCTTTGTTTAAGTGACCAAGAGCGTAAAGATGCAGTGGATGCAGTAGAAAAAGCTTTTGCCTCAACGCTTGAGTCCTTGAAAGTGGATATTGGGCTAGTCGATATGTTTGAAGCGATTTATGTTCCTCTAGGAGCATGGTTAGCTTGTAGGAAACGACAGAAAACAGGCCCGCTTGTCATCGGTATAAACGGAGCGCAAGGGGCGGGAAAATCAACCCTATTTAATTTACTGGAAGTGATTCTTACTGAAGGTTTTAATTTTAAAGTTGTTGGTTTCTCTATAGATGATCTCTATAAAACCTATGATGAGCGCGTTGAGCTGTCGGAAACCGTACACCCTCTATTACGCACAAGAGGGGTGCCTGGCACTCATGATGTTGAGTTGGGAATAGAGATTCTTAATTCGTTAAAAAATAGTGATGAGCATACCGTCACTAAGATTCCCGTTTTTGATAAATCTACAGATGACCGTTGCCAAGCAGCGGTTTGGCAAGAGTGGGTCGGGCCTGCTGATATTATCGTCTTTGAAGGATGGTGTGTCGGTGCGGATCCGCAAAAACCGGATGCTTTATTAGAACCGATTAATGAGCTTGAAAGGGATAAAGACCCCAGTGGTTTATGGCGTGATTATGTTAATGCGCAACTATCCGGTGTTTATCAAGATCTTTTCTCCATGATAGAGGTGCTTATTATGTTAAAAGTACCGAGCATGGATGCGGTTTTTGAGTGGCGTTCACTACAAGAGAAAAAGCTAGCGGAGCGAGTCAAATATATTTATGACACTCAACAGCCAACCGAGCATTTGCGGATTATGAATGAAGAGCAAATTAAGAGCTTTATTCAGCACTACGAGAGGTTGACTCGGCATATGTTGGAAGAGATGCCAGATCGTGCCGATATATCCCTATTTTTGAATAAAAACCATAAGATTTCAGAGATAAGGATTAACAGCCCACTCAAACATTGTGGGTTAAAATCTAATAGCTAAGCTTTCCATGAATCGGTGTGGAAGGCTTAGCCTTTCAGCTAAATAATAGGCTAGCGCTTGGTAAAAAAGCGCTATGCTTACTGCTCGCTAAATAGGTAAAAATGTCATAGATGCCGCACCTTGAACAACGCGGTTAATCGTTCGGCTAGTTTTATCTGCAATAATATCCGCCATAAGATCTTGAATACCTATAAGTTTACCTAGGATTCTCTCGTAGCTGTAATTGCTGATCCCTTCTGATGAGATGCCGTTACTTAATATATAGAGTTGCCCAGATGGGTCTTTGCGGTTATTCAGATGCCAAGCGATAGATTCGAGGTTGCGTGCTGAGTTATAAAGCTTCTGTTGGTCTAGATCGTCTAAGATAAAAATCTCTTTCTTCCCATCATAAGCGGCATGAAGCATGCCTGTAATGCCTGCCATTAACGCAAAGACACGATCACCTTCAAACTCATCAGAGAAGGCTAAAGGCACCGCTGTAATGCCATCAGAGTAATTAAGTTCAGCGAACCCATTGGGAAGTCGTTCTGTTGGGAAAAGCTGCTCTAAACGCATGCTAAGGGTCATGCCTTCAACTTTCCTAAGCTCCTTTGGGTTACGTTTGTAGAGTTTGATCGTGAGTTCTTTTGTCAGTTTATGCCATTCTTTGATATTAACGTCTGCAACCATATCGATGTCAGATTTAGCTAAGTTTTTGACCTCGAACGGCTTTGCATTTTTATCTAAACAGCCAGTAATTAGAAATAACGAAATAATAACTAAAATAAAACGCATAAATTCCCTTAATGATGCGTAGCGGGTGACAATAGCAACTATATAGGTAATGTTGAATAAGGTACAAGCTAACAAGGAATAAGAACATATAAACATGCGTGTATGTTTGAATATAAAAAAGTTTGGCTGGCCAGAGCAGACAATCTTTGTATGAAGGTGTAAGGACTGAGCTTGCCCTATCTACTCGGAATGATTAAACGGGCTGGTGGCTATTTTTATCGCTCTTATTTGCTGCGGTCCTTAATGATATAGTTCGCTTTATTTTTTACTGAACATAGACATTAACTTGAGACATATTTATGAAAGCGAAAGGTGATCTCACCACTACCCGTCGAGAATATATAGCTGCCCCTCTCAGTGAAGCAGGATTAAATATAGACCCTCTAGTTCAGTTTTCTGAATGGATGGATACAGCACTCTCAGTCACACCTGATGATGCCACTTCCATGACCTTAGCGACGGCTAATTCATCGGGTATGCCCTCAGCACGTATCGTATTGTTAAAACATTTTGGTGAAGAGGGGTTTGCCTGGTACACGGACTATCGTAGCCAGAAGGGCGCTGACCTAGCGGAAAACCCTCAAGCGGAATTGATGTTTTACTGGTACGGTTTAGAGCGACAGGTCCGAATTCAAGGCAGAGTAGAAAAACTATCGCTTTCTCAGGGAAAGAAATACTTTGAGGAACGTCCTCTTGGAAGCCGTTTAAGCGCAGCGGCTTCTTGTCAAAGCCATCCTATTGCCAGTAGAGAAGAATTAGAGCTGGCTGTGCAGCGTTTAGAGCAACAACACCAAGATGGACAGATCCCTCATCCTGAAGAGTGGGGAGGATATATTTTAAAACCTACGCGGTTTGAGTTTTGGCAAGGTCGAGAAAGTCGACTACATGATCGTTTTCAATTTAATCTGACCGAGAGCGGTTGGCAGATACAGAGGTTGCAACCATGAGTAGCGAAACTGAAGCGACCTTAGTTCGCGTTGAACCAGAATCTACGCCTAGTGCTTGTATTATTTGGTTGCATGGATTGGGTGCCGATGGCTACGATTTTGAACCGATAATACCTTACTTAAAGCTCCCTAAATCGAGTGCGGTACGTTTTTTATTTCCCCATGCAGAGGTGATGCCTGTAACGGTTAATGGCGGAGCACCGATGCGGGCATGGTACGATATTTTAGAAATGAATGTAGGCCGTAAAGTGGATAAGCCTACATTGATTGCATCTAGCGAGAGGATACAGCGCCTGATCGATGAGCAGATTGCTGAAGGCATTCCTGCGGATAAGATTCTTTTAGCCGGTTTTTCACAAGGTGGTGCAGTTGCCTATCATGCCGCTTTAACATATCCCAAATCCTTGGCTGGTTTAGTTGCTTTGTCTACTTATATGGCGACAGCTGAGGAAATTAAACTACAGCGCCAATCGAGTAATTATCAAATTCCTATTTGGGTTGCTCATGGTGAGCGAGATGAAGTTGTTCAGCTTGCGCTTGGCGAGCAAGCGCTGACCACATTAAAGGGCATGAATTATAACGCGTTATGGACTACTTACCCTATGGGGCATGAAGTCGTGATGGAAGAGATCGAAGCCTTAGGTTGCTGGATGGCTCAGCAGCTTAAGCTTTAAGTCGGAGAATGTATGAAGATTGCGAATAATAAAGTTGTTAAGTTTCATTATGCCTTGGTTAATGCTGATGGCGAAGTATTAGATGGCTCCCGTGGGGGCGAACCTTTGCCTTATCTACATGGACATAAAAACATTGTGCCGGGTTTAGAACAGGCCATGTTGGGTCATAGTGTCGGTGATAAATTCAAGATTAAGGTGTCACCTGAGCAAGGCTATGGGCTGCGTGATGAAGACAAAGTCTCATTGGTTGAGCGTGCGTCTTTCGAGGGGTTCACTGAATTAGCTGAAGGCATGGTTTGTCAGATGGAGGATGAGCAGGGTGATCTTCAGCTTGTCTCAATTACCAAAATTGATGAAGAGGAGGTGACGGTTGATGCGAATCATCCTTTTGCCGGTCTTGAACTCAATTTTGATGTGGAAATTATGGACATCAGAGATGCAACAGAAGATGAGCTGTCTGCCGGACGTATTGAACTGTAAGCTTTTTAAAGTTAATAATCTTTTAAATACAGACGTACGCAGTAGCGATTACCTTCAAGCTACCGTAAATATTTGGAAATTATCATGCGTTTAATTTTAGCTTTACTTATACCTTGGTTACAGTTTTTCACTATTGGTCGTCCAATTGCCGGCATTATCTGTTTGATTTTACAGATCACAATTGTCGGTTGGATTCCTGCCGCTATTTGGTCAGTGTATGCACTAAGCCAGTATAAAACTGATCAGAAAATTAAGGATGCATTAGATCGATAGTATTGCTTTGCTATCGATTCTTACTCCTAGCTAAGCCGTTGAATAAACGGCTTTTTTATATCTTTATTTTACTTTTTCCTGCCATTCTAAATCCCCTATTTGAACTTTTAACCACTCAAATCCTATCTTCTTAGCAACGGCAGCTGCGCCATCTAAGCTTTTAAATTCACGTTCCTTTTTTGAACGCTGTAATTCAAGTGTAAACACCTCTTCATGTTTAGTGACAAATTTTAGTGTCCAGCCCCGTGCCATAGAGATCGGTATTGCTTGGCAAGAATCAAATACACCCGCTTTAAAAAGAAGTCTTATTTCTTTCTCTTGCATAATCATATTCCTTATTTAAATTATCTTAAACTAATAATGATAATTATAAATCAAGTTTTGAATATAACCAAATTTTTAGTTGATTTGTTTGTTGTCTAACTAATTGAAAAATAAGGATAAAATAAATTATTTCTAGGTTTTAAAAGGGGTGTATTTGTTGTTTGTAACTAATTGAAATAAAAGGATATTTTTTTATTTGTCATCTTGAAATATTTTAATCATATTTTTATTTAAAATGATTGAAATTTGATTAAGGATTATTGTTATTTATTTTTGATTTGTTGCCAAGCTGTTTTGCTATTCAGTACCTGGTTATCTTATGGAGAAGCTTTCGAAGGTTGGGCGTGTGAGAAGTGTCGCTGTTGATTTGCAGCATTATCTGGGATCGGTAGGTCAGAAAGAACTGCTAGGCACTTGGGGTAAAAGACCTAATAAATTGAACTAGATCAATAAAACGCTAAGCAAGTATTAAACGGGAGGGGCTTTCTTGAGCTGTATCAATATTTGCTAATGTGTAAAGGGGTAACCTCCTTTACCAGAGCAGTAAAAAATTACGAACAAATCGTGGGGGTATCGTGATGGTTGATGTATATAGTATGGAAGTGTTGGTTCCTAGCTTGTTGATGATTGGTGTAATGAGCGCCGCTATGACTTGGGGTTTTTTTAAAGTTCGCGGCTTGATGAACGAAGATAAAAAGAAGTAAGCGGATACTATTGGGGTTGTTGTCACCTTCCTCGATTCGGTAGAGAGTTCTCTTACTACAGCAAAAGAAGATCACTTTGGTGGTCTTTTTTTGTTTTTGTCATATGTCTATTTAGTTTGTATATCCCTGCATGCTTATTAAACCTTAGGCTAAATGCTGTTTATAGCTTAAGCGTATTGTGTACACTTATCCTTGATTTATATAAGTGAAATGACCAAATTTAATGAGAGGTCAGCACTTGTACATTTCTGAAATAATAAGTCCTTTACAAGCAAGAGGTTCTTCAAACTGCTTCTTGCGTGATAAATGAGAGGTTTTCGCATTTTGAGCAAAAAGGAGACGATGGTGAATAACAGTAGAGAAAGAGGCTTTTATAAAGTCCGTTATGGTAAGCGTTGGATTGCCGCCTATTGGTGTGGTGAATTATGGGGTTTACCGGATGAGATGAAACCAGGGGAAGAGGGATGGGAGGCTGTACTTGATCAGCAACCCGATGAAGTTGGGGAGTTCATCCCTATGCCGCTGACCTTAAGTAGCTGATAGTCAATGGTTGGGTCGGTAGATGCTCTATCGACCCCATATTGTTATATCTTATTTAGTGGCTCTAAGAATTATAAATTTTCTATTACTGGCTACGGTTGTACAGTTACCAAATATTTTCTTAAGTGAAAGATGATAACCAAGATGGCGATTGCCAATAACCCAGAGCTCTCCACCTTTTTTTAGTACAGCGTAAGATTCATGGAACATCTGCTGTGCTATAAAGTCACCGACAACATTCTGCTGATGGAACGGGGGGTTGTTGAGTACTAGATCAAAACTATTCTTAGTTAAACCCTGTAAACAATCAGTCGGTGTAAATATCGCTGTGCGTTCAGGCCCGAATGCATGGGTAAAATTTATTTTAGCTGAATCTACAGCCATAAATGATTCATCTACAAAGTTGATTACCGCCTTAGGGTTTTTCTCCGCAGCAATTAATCCGACGACACCGTTTCCGCAGCCTAAATCAACAATCGTTTCATATTTATCGGTGGCAGGTAGGTGCTGTAGGAAAAAGCGAGTCCCTATATCCAAGCTATCTCTAGAGAATACGGCTGCGTGATTACTAATTTGATACTGCGTTCCTTCAAGTTTGTAAGTTGAAGGGTATGGCGAATTGGTGATCTCAAGTGATTTATCTATAGCGGGAAAGATTAAACGAGCTTTCTTTTTAGCTAAAGATGTCTTAGTAGGACCGATAATTTTTTCGAACAATTTTAATGTCGATGTATGAATTGCTTTAGTCATCGCTCCCGCAATAAGAGTGCTCTCTTGTGTTAAAAGAGGTTTTAACCTGATGAGCTGATCTTCCAACATAGCTAAGCTTTTGGGTACTTTGATAAGGACTATGTCAAATGTCTGTTTGGGGTAATTAAGGCTCGTATGAAGGGTTATATCTTCTTGGCTGATTCGGTTGTCCGTTTGGTTTTCCTTAGTGCCCGCATGGGCCAACCAAGAGTCGCTTATGGATTCTGGATGGAATTGATGTAGTGATATAGCCAGCGCGCCAAACTGATCATTAACGATGAGTATCTTTGAGTGCTTATTGATTAATTCATTTTCGCTAAGATGCTGAAGAATATATTCATCCGCTGCGTCCCAGGCTCTAAGTTGCTCTTTTCTTCGGCGAGGAAAGCGTGATAGTTGGAACTCTCCAAAGGCGCTACTAAGTGTTTCCATCTCTTTTTACCGACTCCGGATCTTAAATGAACGCGATTTTACCACAAGCTCCTAGGCAAATGCCGCCTAGAAATTAAAGAGGATTATGGGTCCCTTTAGATTGACCTATGTATAGAAGGTGAGTTGCTTTTATATGTTTCATTTTCATGAAAATTTTCATAATCATTTGATCCTGACGGTTAAAACCTATATAAATATGTATATACATTCGATGTGCGTTGGGTATGCGTTGTATTTGCTGTATTCTTCCTATCAGAAGATATTTGAGGTCGCACAGTATGACTGAAAAAAAGAAGACGAAAGCGAAGAAAAAAAACAGCCAATTAGTAATTCGTATTAATGGTGAGCAACGAGATGAGTTTGTTTCGCTGTGTGATGAATTAGATACAAGCGCTGCACGTGAGATACGTCGTTTTATACGTGGTTTTCTAGAAGAGCATGAGCAAAAAGAAGAGTGATAATTATCACTGGATGATTGCTGTGTTCATATTTAATTATTCCAATGGAGATTTATATAATGGCTAAAGTAAAAGCAAAAACAGTTAAAAAAGAGATCAAAGCACGTAAAGCTAAAATTGCTAAGCACGAAGGTAAGCTTAAAGGGCTTAAAAAATTGCTTAAAAAAGCAAAATAATTAGCGTTTAGCCAATTATTTGTAGAAAGGGAGTAGATGATCTCTGCTTCCTTCCTCCCCCTCTATTTCCATTCAGTAATCCTTTCTCATCTATTCCTGCTTCTTTAGAGCTATTTTTTTATAGGCTCCCTATCAGTTATTCTTGATCAGTATTACCATAGACGGCTGTAGTACTTTGTTCATGTAATAATGAAAAAATAAGGGAATCGATGCTGTACATGCCATAGTTGCCAATTACCCTAAAAGATAGAGTAATAGGACCTGCGTACAGACGTTTAGTGTTCCACAAATGGAGGTTGTAATGTTTGGATTTGAGATGACAGCGGGCGTAGTCGTTGTACTGGCGCTGATTGTGATTTTTTCAGGGGTCAAGATGGTCCCACAAGGCCACAACTGGACGATAGAACGGTTTGGTCGTTTTACAAAAACCCTAACGCCAGGGCTGAATTTGATTATTCCTTTTGTGGATCGTATAGGCACTAAGCAAAACATGATGGAGCAAGTATTAGATGTTCCTCCGCAAGAAGTTATCAGTGCAGATAATGCTCAGGTTACAACAGATGCTGTCTGTTTTTATCAGGTGCATGATGCATCTAAAGCAAGTTACGAAGTGAATGATCTATACCGTGCTATGCAGAATCTGGTCATGACAAATATTCGTGCTGTGTTAGGTTCAATGGAGTTGGATGAGATGCTGTCTAACCGAGATAGCATTAATAGCCACCTTCTGAATAAAGTTGATGAAGTTACCGACCCTTGGGGCGTAAAAGTTACCCGTGTAGAGATTCGTGATATTTCCCCCCCAACTGATCTGGTCGATGCGATGGCAAACCAGATGAAAGCGGAGCGTGAAAAACGTGCGGCTATTTTAACCGCTGAAGGTGAGCGCGAAGCAGCGGTTCAGGTAGCCGAAGGTGAAAAGCGTGCGGCTGTTTTAAGAGCCGAAGGTGAAAAAGAGGCTGCTTTCCGTGAGGCGGAATCGCGTGAACGTTTGGCCATGGCCGAAGCGAGAGCTACAAAAGTAGTATCGGAAGCGATCTCTCAAGGTAACCCGCAAGCGTTGAATTACTTTGTTGCACAAAAATATACTGAGGCATTGCAAGGTATTGGTGCAAGCGAAAATTCTAAGGTGGTTATGATGCCGTTGGAAGCCAGCAGTATGATTGGTTCTATTGCAGGTATCAGTGAGCTACTTAAAAATACTAAAGCAGGATCTTAAATGATTGAACAGCTAGAAACTTTGTCATATTGGCATTGGATTATTCTTGGTCTGTTGCTACTGGCCGGTGAAGCCTTAGGGTCCGCAGGTTTTTTAATCGGCTTAGCTATCTCGGCCTTTATGATTGGAGCTCTGTTAGCTGTAGATTTAGTGCATGATTGGCAGATCCAATTTCTGCTATTTGCTCTATTTTCTGTACTTGCTTCTATTGTTTTCTGGAAATTTTTCCGTAGTCAAAATACTACAGATGAAGCGGTTAATATTAATAACCGCGCTGCCCAGTTGATTGGTAGAAAGCTGACCCTGCAGGCGGATGTTGACAATGGCCAAGGTAAAATTCAGATTGGCGATACGCTGTGGAAAGTAGAAGCAGAAGGTGACCTAAAAACGGGAACCTTGATAGAGGTTTATGCCTCAGAAGGCATGGTGCTTCATATTCGCGCAGTTTAATGACCCAGCCAAGCGTAATGAATCACTTATTACGCTTGGCTAATTGAAGATAAAATGAATCGGTTAAAATATATCAGCCATTACCCTAGCCACATTCAGCATCAAGTGCAGGAGTTGCTAGATCAAAATAAACTGGGCACATTGTTACAAAAAAAATACCCAAGGATTCATAGCTTCCAAAGTAATAAAGCTTTATATGATTTCGCTATAGATATTAAAAATAGCTATATGCGCAAATCTTCGCCTCTTAGCAAAGTACAATACAGCGATAAAATATCTGCACTGAACGCTTTAGGCTTACATACCCGTATATCCCGTGTGCATGGTGGGAAGTTAAAAGCTAAAAAAGAGATTAAGATAGACTCTCGTTTTAAACAGATGCCGCTGGAATTTTTACGTATGATCGTGGTGCATGAGTTGGCGCATTTAAAAGAGATGGATCATAACAAAGCGTTCTATCAGCTCTGTGAATATATGGAGCCTAACTATCATCAATATGAATTAGATCTTCGCCTTTATCTGACCTTTCTAGATACACCTGACGCTTAACAACATGGTTTGTCTTTTTTTACATATTTGATTCGATCACTTTTAAGTGGGCGGTCTCCTTATAGAGATCTATCTCGGCCTGTTGTTAAGTTATCAGTAATTTTATAGTTGTTAGGCTTCTCGTTACTGATAGCTGAAGAGTTCCGAGGATAATTGATAGGTTTTGTTTGAAACAGGTGCGGTTGGCTTAAATTTGAGATGCTTTCTGTATACACACTGGGTAATATTGCCGCCTCATTTTGCACAAGGTTAAAAATGTGATTGAACAATTGTGGCTATATCTTTCTGCTTTAGTAATCTTCTTGATCCTACTGTTGGTTTTTTTCAAGAAAGTAAGGGCTAAGCAGGAAATCGATCCAAACTTGTCTCAAAAAGAGCGTATGTTTACCTCTATTCTTGAAAAAGCAGTAGGGGAGCAATATAGAGTTATCTGTAAAGTACCAATGGAACATGTATTTGAGGCGGAAAGTGGTTTATCAGATAGAGCTAAGAAGAAAGTAACTAAACCGCTTAAATCTCTCCAGTTTGATTACATTGTGTGTGCCGTTAGTAATAGCGCGGTTATCTGCGCTGTCGAATTAGATGATCATGAATATCATAAAAAGCGTCATAAACAACAGGATCTCTTTATTGAGGAGTTGTGTTATGAAGCGGGCTTACCTTTACTTAGAGTCGCGCCTCAAAATGGTTATAATTTAGTCGAAATCATTGAGCGTTTTGAACGTACAATCTCTGCCCCTAATACCGCTAATTCTGAACTAAGCCAAGCGCAATTTAGTTTGAAAATGGTCGATGTTTATCGCCCTCAGCGGGGCTAAATACATCGTTTTTACCTCACTGCGCTAGTGTCCTCGCCTCTAGTTAATGAATTTCAAGTTATTTAGTCTTCAATTGAAAACCGTAGTGAGCAATTTTTGTTCAAAATAGCTCAAATACCGCTACCAGTTTTTGAACTTATAAGATATAGAGGATAGATTGGTTGATCCAAGATACTGCTGAGCGGTCTTTTAAGATTCGAATGAGTTTATCCATGTGGTAAGGGATTATAGGAATTTAAAATGAAAATCAGGAATCTTCGGTTGTTAGCATTGCTTGGTTAACCTCTTTCATATCGCTAAATGCAGCGGCTGTTACGGTGGAGCATAAACCTACTGATCAGATTATCATTAAGTTTGATAATGCAAATGTTGGAGGGAATTCACAAGCGAGAACGTTATCAACACGCCTTAATAAGAAACTTGCCTTTGTTCGTAAAACTTCTCAAGGTTCCTATGTATTTAGACTTCCCTCAAGAGAAATCTTTTCGAGTTTAAAAGCCTACTTGAAAGTGTTGAAAGCTATCTCTGGTATTAAATACGCCGAAGCAGACCAGATGATGTTTGCTATTGATGATTTAGCGACCCCTCCTACCGAAGGTATCATCGGTGCAAAGAAGCCCATTTATGATCTGCAATGGCATTATTTTGAGCCGCTGGGTGGTATGAATGCCGATGGTGCATGGAATCAATTAGATAGTAGTGATTCAGTGGTAAATTAGCTGTTTTAGATACGGGGATCACAGCTCATCCCGATCTAGATGCTAATGTGGTTGGTGGTACAGATATGATTACTGCGCAGTCCATATCTAATGATGGGGATGGCCGAGATGCGGACCCAAGTGATCCTGGTGATTGGGGTAGTCGAGGCGAGTGCTATTTTGGTTCTTCTGCAGCTAATAGTAGTTGGCATGGAACTCATGTCAGTGGCACGATCAGCGCCTTTACTAATAATAGTGCAGGTGTTGCTGGTGTTGGTTATAACAAAATCAATATAGTGCCTGTACGTATATTGGGTAAATGCGGTGGTTATACCTCCGATATTGCAGATGCGATTGTTTGGGCCGCGACCGGTGAGGACAACCCGAATAAAGCGCAAGTTATTAATATGAGTATCGGTGGCGCGGGTAGTTGTAATGCAACCTACCAGCAAGCGATAGATACTGCGGTTGCGGCTGGAACAACGATTGTTGTGGCAGCGGGCAACTCGGATGATGATGCTGAAAACTATACGCCAGCTAGTTGTAATAATGTAATTAGTGTTGCTGCTACTAACCGAACCGGTGGTCGAGCTTACTATTCAAATTACGGGGATGTTGTTGATTTAGCCGCACCTGGTGGGGAAACAAGTACAGGTGCACGTGATGGCGTGCTTTCTACCTTAAATGAAGGTACAACGGTTCCAGCAGCTCCGACGTATGCTTATTATCAAGGCACTAGTATGGCAACACCTCATGTGGCAGCAGTGGCTGGTTTACTCTACGTGAAAAAGCCGAGTATTACGCCTGCTGAAGTGAAAACTATATTAACCTCAACGGCGCGTGCATTTCCTGAATCCTGTATTCAGTGTGGATCTGGTATTTTAGATGCTGGTGCAGCTATTGCGGCATTGGATGGTAGTGTTACGCCGACAGAACCTGCGGCACCAAGTAACTTTACTGCCATAGCCGGTGCTGGCACAGTAACGCTTAATTGGTCCGATCAAAGTACAAATGAAACGGGTTTCTATATTGAGAAACGTCGTAAGTTCTCTAATCAATGGGGTACTTATCGTTCCGTTGTGACGGCGGCAGCCGATTCTACGAGTTATCAAGACTCTGTATTTGGGGGCACTTATCAATACCGTATCCGCTCTCAGAATAGTACAGGTGATTCTGCTTGGGTTGTGAGTGGGGAGGTTTCAGTATCAAGAAATTGATACGACTTCTATCAGAACAATCATTAGACCTTCCTTCTATTACTGCGAAATCAATGGATGAACAGCTATAGAAGGAAGGATCTTACTTCATAAGATCTAACTTTCCGTTCTTAGTTATTGAGCTCTTTTTTAACTTGGAGCTGGGCTTACTTTCCTAGTGCTAGCCATAATCCAACAATAATCATAAGTGAGCCTGCAATACGGTTCATTAAACGCACATTGTCGCGCTTCATCAGTAGTTGCCGAAGTAGCTTGCCGCCATTTGCGTAAATCAGCAAACAGATGAACTCCAGCAGTAGAATTATGGCGATTAACATACTTAATTGCGGCGCGATTGGCAGTGTTGAGTCTATAAAAGGGGGTAAAAGGGTAACAAAGAAAGCCCAGCCTTTCGGATTTGCGACCGCGGTGAGAAAACCATTGGATGCCAGTTGTAATCGAGATAGCTCCGGTTGTTCTTGTGTCGATTCGGTTAAAACGAGTTTTCCTCTTGAGCGGAACATCTGATAACCAATCCAGCATAGGTAGGCTCCTCCACCTAATTTGAGAAGAAGAAACGCATCAGGATATTTAAGCATTAAGGTAGCTACCCCTAAGGCCGCCGATGTTGCAACTAAACTAACACCTATCAGCTCGCCCCACATCATATGAAGGCTTCTCTTTACGCCTATTGATATACCTAAACTCAGCGCTAAGGTCATACACATTCCGGGGGTTATCGACACTAAGAAGAATGTAGGGATAAAAAGATAGAGGAGGGTAAATGACATTTAATCGACAGTGCTCATCATAAGTATTAGGTAGATAGAATTACTATAAGGGTAAGGTATAAAGCAATAATAATTGCAAATTATTTGCAAAGTTATGCTATGGAATGAAAAACAACCAGTTCTCTGTAGGCCTTTTATAATAGGCCTTTCCGATGATACCCATAATTTGTCTACATACTTACCCACAGAATATGGGGGTAAAAAAACAGTTGAAATCTAGCTGCGTATGAGTGTTTTTTATACAGAATCCTAGTTTAAAGAATAAAATGCATATTTGTTAAAAAAAATATTGCTATTAATGGTTAAATACGACCTCGGTGGATAGGGTTAATAAATGAGCAGTCTCTTGAGAACCATGTATTTAGGGGTTTACAGGGGATACCCATAATTAATCTACAAGTTTATCCACAGTTTTTGGGGAAAGGTTTATCTTTTCTATTTATCTATATTGAAAGGGGGTGTTTCACCCATCAAACGAGTATTTAATTGTTTAACGCATTCTATAAACTGATGTGCGGGAACGGGAGGGCTAAAATAATAGCCTTGGGCGTAATCGCAGTGCGCTTCTCTGAGGAAATTAAACTGCTCGACTATCTCTACCCCTTCGGCAGTGGCTTTGTAGCCAAGGTTGTGAGACAAGGAGATAATGGCTTGAGATATCTGAATATCATTTCTGTCCTCAGGAATATCGCTGATGAAGGAGCGATCGATCTTAATAATATCTAGAGGTAGGCGCTTCATATAACTCATAGAGGAGTAGCCAACACCAAAGTCATCAACGGTAATGGTATGCCCCGATTTTTTGAGTGTATTCAGGTAATGGATATTACGCTCTGTTTGATCCATGAGATAACGTTCAGTTATTTCAATATCAATGCGCTGGGCTTCTATACCTTCCTCTTGCAGAATGCGCTTAAAGGTTTCGGTTAGATTCCCTTTTTGGAACTGAATACTGGAGACGTTAATCGATATTCTATTTAAATCGAGGCCGTTTGCTTTCCATTCTTTATAGCACCTACATGCTTCACTTAAGACCCACAGTCCTAGCTCATGTATTAAACCATTCTCTTCTGCAATCGGTATAAAGTAGTCAGGAGGAACCATACCCATCTCCGGATGGTTCCAGCGTATTAGGGCTTCTGCATGGCTTACCGTACATGAGTTTAAATCAATAATCGGCTGGAAGTGCAGGGAGAATTGTCCAAGGCCTAAGGCCTCTCGTAGAGCAGTGTCTGTTCTCAGACGTTTATCCGTACGTTCTGAAAGTGACTGTGTATAGTAACGGAAACGGTTGCGGCCAAGCTCTTTCGCACGGTACATAGCTATATCAGCGTATTTAATAAGGGTATGTACATCCTTACTATCATTTGGATAGACCGAGATACCTAAGCTTGCACTTATGTTAACTACATGACCCATAACATTATAAGGGTGCTGGATAATATCTATAAGCTCTTGTGCAATGAGTGCCGTGGCTTCCTCATCGTCAAAGGTCTCTAAAATAACAACAAATTCATCACCACCTATACGCGCTAACGTATCTGAGCTACGTAATCGCGCAAGCATTTGATTCCCCACTTGGCAAAGCAAAGCATCGCCAAAGTGGTGACCGAAAGAATCATTTATATATTTGAACCTATCTAAATCAATAAAAAACACTGCAATTTGGCTTCCCTGACGTGCAGCTAAGTCTATTGCATGCTCTAGCCGTAAAAGTAACTGTGAGCGGTTCGGTAAACCCGTAAGAATATCGTGACTGGCGACATGTTGAGCGGCTTGTTTTTGTGTTTCAAGTTGTTCATTGATCTGCGCAAGCTCAGTGTTTTTATCGGTTATAGCATTTCTATGTTTACTGAGTTGGCGATACCTTAAAATTACTAAGGTTAAGATAACAGCGAAGCCAAATAACAGCTGCCAAATTAAGCGATAATCTATGCTTTCTTCGTAACGTACACCTAGCCAATTACCTCGTATACGGTTATGCACACTATCAGGAGTAGCTTGAATAACTTTATTAAAAATCGTAACTAAATGAGGCTCATCATTGCGTGCTGCAATTCCTGAATTCCAATCGTAGTCGAACTTTCCGCTAATTTTTAATTCGCCGATAAAGCCTGTTTGTATGTGATAGCTCAAGGTTGGCACTGAGTCGAGAAAGCCTAAAATCTTTCCCTGATTGACGCTTTTTAATCCCTCACTTATCGAATTGAATTCGGTAAAGTTTATTTTAGGGTGCCGTTTTTTTATGACTTTTCCTGGTGAGTAACCTTTGATTATACCTATTTTCTTCCCCTCTAATTCACTGAAATTGGAGTAGAACCATTCCTCTTTTTGTGTAGCTAAAGCGAGTGAGGTCTTTAGGTAAGGGATGGTGAATGATAGATATTTCCTACGTTCGGGGCGATTGCTAGCAAGGGCAAGCATATCGCAATCTCTAAGCCGTACAGCTTTGAGCGATTGCTCCCATGTATCTGTTTTTACGACATCAATCGGAATGCCGATCTGCTCCGAGAAGTAAGCAATATATTCTGCTGACATACCAGTAAATTTGCCGTCAATAAAACCTTCATAGGGTAGCCAGTTAGGGTCAATACAGGTTTTAATCATTTTCTTTTGTTGCAGGTAGCGTAGTTCTTCAATGGTGAGTAGATTGGAGGTTTGCCCCTGTTTTAGTGTCATTGGTACATTAACCCAACGATCAGTGAGCTGTTTTTTTTCTTCTGGGGTGATGCTCTCCAGTACTTTATTGATAATAGTTGCAAGTATAGGTAAGCCTGATCGGGCGGCCATATAGACTTGGTCGACGTCGAACTCGGCTGCAAACGCGGGCTTTAAACCGTAGATATGATTTTCGTTAAGGTAGTAGTTGATAATCGTAGTGCTTTCAACCAGCGTATCGGCTTGCCCTGTGATAACCGCATCTATAGCTTCTAGTGTGGATTTAACTTCAAGGATGGTGATGTTCGGATGGGTCTTTTTTAAAGTATCTAAGTATGAAAAACCTGTTGGAATCGCGATGGTTTTACCTTGTAGATCCTGCATGCTTTTAATATCTTCACGATCAGACTTAGTAAATGCGTAATGACGTAATTTGATATAAGAGGAGGTGTAATGCATTAATTGATCTCGCTGTGGAGACCAATAAATAGCGGGCAAAAGATCCAATCGCTGATTCAGCTGCATCGTCAGCAGCTCATTCCAAGTGAATCCGCTGATAATCTCAAAATTGAGCCCTGTGCGTTCTGATATAAGTTCTAGATAATCGTTGGCTAGTCCGGTGTATTGACCATTGTGCATATAATCTAGAGGTGCCCAATCCGTCTCGGCACCTACAAGAATATTTGGGTGGGTGTTAATAAAAAGCTTTTCTTCTGGCGTGAATTCAATCTGACTGGCACTAAAAGCAGGCAGGCTAAGGCACAGCAATATTAAGAGTCTAATTGCGGAACAATAGAATTTTGATTGTTTGTCGGCTGTGTAGTTTAAATTCATAATAAGTGAAGCCGATTTTGGTTAGTGCACTCGTTATATTCTAAATATTTTATGATACAACAAATAGTTAATAAAAACAGATGGTTACCTGCTTAATGCTAAGACGCTAAATAACCACAATGTCTATAGCATACCGCAGCGCTATTATTTTGGAAGGCGCATATGAGTTTATATGAAATTAGGTTATAAATAGTTTTTTCTATTTGAAACTTATTGATCTTAATCTGGTCATAAGTCAGATCGTAACATCGTTTGATTAACAGGGAATTTTAATATGAAAAAAGCATTAATATGGGCTGCACTTACACTAGGTATTAGTAATTTTTCGTTTGCGGCGGATGGCTCCTCAGCTGAAAACGGTCTTGTAAGTGTACCAAGTACGCATGGCGTAAAAGAAACTGCGGATAAATTAGAATCAGTACTAACAAGTAAAGGGATGACTGTTTTTACGCGTATAAATCATACGGAAGGCGCTAAAAAGGCTGGTAAAGAGTTACGTGAAACTGAGGTGGTGTTGTTTGGTAACCCCAAGGTAGGTACTCCTTTGATGCAATGTTCCCAAACTATGGCGATAGATCTGCCGCAAAAAGCACTAGTTTGGCAGGATGAAAATGGAGCCGTATGGTTGAGCTATAACGATCCTCATTACCTTGCTTCACGCCATAATATTAAAGACTGTGATGCTGCGGTGGCTAAAGTTTCTGGTGCGTTGGCAAAGTTTGCCAAGGCCGCTACAGAGTAATTATTAGCTGATAGTTAAGATACAAACCATTCATATTAATCGGCCAGTATTGAATGCTGGCCGATTTTTCTGCTTTATGTAGATATAAACAAATTTACTGAGTTTCATCAGGGCTTAACCTAAGGGTTTTAAACTCAATAAGGTTTTTATCATCATGGCCATAAGGTCTTACTTCGGCTAAGTTATTTATGTCACACTCAGACCTAACGCTACCTATTGCGAACTTGTCGAGAGAGATCGAGCCAGCTATTGAGCGTGGTATCAAGCGTTACTTTGCATCTTGCCAGGCGCGTATTCCTGATTTTGTAAGCCAGCATTTTAATTATCCCGGTGCTATAAAAACCAACCGTATTGCTTGGGGGTTAGATATTTTCCGTGCCCCAGTTAATCTTTTTTGGGCACCCTGTTTTACCTTAATCAGTTTGTTTAAGTTTTTGGTAGGTCGTTTTTCAGGGGGTGATCGGTTAGGCAAAATATTGGCTGCTATTCCCGCCGGTTTCACCACAGATGTTCAGAAACAAATTTCTGATCTGGTTCTCAGTGATTTGCTTAAAGTAGCAGAGCGAGATTTGGGTGAAGGCGAATACTCCCTTAACTGGTATATCACAGATGAATTGCGCAATATTTATCAACGTGCAGAACATGTGGAAGTGGATGAAAAACACTTCCATGCCTGTTTTCAACCTATTGTTACTGAATCTCTAGCCCAGTATCAAGTTGCCAGAACCGCTTCAGCTGATATTGCAAACACACTGTCATGTACTATCTTAGGAGCCTTTGCCTTCCAGAAATTCACACCCGGAGGCATAGGTATCGCGCTAATGCTAGCCTATTCATTAAGTATCCAATTAGCTGCCTCGGATTTTGTTTTTGGTCATAGCATGGGGGAGCTCTATTATGGTGCTTTCCCACCTGATCCATCTTTGGGCTTAACTACACTGAGTATAGTGTTTGTGCTGACATTACTGGCATCTTTTGCCGCCTTATCTGGTGTTATCACTGACCCAATACAAGCGAAAACAGGGTTACATCGTTTCCGGCTGCGCAAAATGCTTAAGCATATGGAAGATGATTTACTCAAACAGACTCAGGGTAGTTTCCGCCCTAAAGACCAGTATGTGGCACGCATATTGGAAAGCTTTGATTTGATTAAGTCGGGGTTGTTGTAGGTGAGGGTAGTTACCTAAGCTAGGGAGCATTTTATCCAACCCTTTAAATACCGATTTCTGAATGGGTCAGAGCTGTAAGAAAAATAACCAGAATACCGGCCAACTGTAACAAAAAAGGATTCTTAGCTTCGGGCCAATGCATAAATAAAAAGATAAATGATATAGGGGCAAATAGAAGACAGCCTAGTCCCCATAATAGGCTTTGCTTAAAGGCGGCAATTAAAAATCCAATGCTGCCGATAATGACAATCGCAAGGCCAATAAACGCAAAAAACTCCATGTTGTTAAACCCCACTTTTTACTTTGTAGTGTGAATATAATAGGGATGTCGCTGTTTGGTATGACTTTTCTTGTTATAGAATTGATAAATATCCCGCTAATTCCAGCGTGCGACTTTTGGTGATTTCTAATTCATCCATCGCGTGCATAGGAATTAACATGGTGCCTCCATTTTTGCTTTGAAAGCTGTACCTATAAATGGAGGAGATACTTTCAATTTCCAACTCTTTATATTTAACCCATGCACGTTGTGACATTCTCAGCTTTTCTTTAGAGGGCGCATCAGAGCCTTGTAAGCCTGATTTAGCTCTACGTCCCATTCCTTAGCTGACTCAATTGTGCACTTTTCCATGCCATAGGTTGTCATGTTTTTATCAAGGGATAAGCAGTGCTCAAAATTAACATCTATTGGATGACGCTCTTCTTTAGCAAGAGGATCAGCTACTGCATCTAGTGAGCTTGCAAGTAATAATGAAATGATCAGTGTTTTTTTCATATTATATTCTTTTTACATATAAGCCGTATGTTTTCTAAAGCGGTGGATACACCGCCATCTGCGAAAATTGAAAGAAGGACAGAGAATTTGAAGCTTTTGAGTCTTTGCTCTTCGTCATGTGCTTCTCTGTAGCCATCGTATTTGTATATACGGGAGGTGTGTATATACCCTTACTGTAATTGATTTAAAATAGATGTAAATATTTGAAAGGGAAGGAAACCTAAAGAATTGACGGCATATCTTCCATGAAAAACCAAGCACAGGTATGAGTAATTGTTATACATGAGCTGGTTATAAAAGCCCCGTATATCTACTTATGCCAGACATACATCCATATGATTTATCTGTATTTTTAACCTAGCCTTGGTGGGGATGCAATTGTCCTTTTAGGCAATTGCTCTGAATGTACTTTCTTCTCTTTATAAGTGAACGCCTAAAAGGAAATAGGGCACAAAGCCATCGCTCACGGGGTGGCTTCCTGCAGCCAGAGCTTCGAGCGAGAGCGGTATCGGAATAAGGAGATAGCAGCGACTGGCATAACACCAGTCGCGGGGCTTTAATCTAGGGGGGGACCAATGCCTAAAGGATGGTAAACACGCTATCAAATCTACGACGTGATTTTGGTATCGCTGCATTGTAATCGTCTTCAGGGTGACGGTAACCAATTGCGAGTGCAACATGGCATTCGTACCCATCGAGTTCTTTGGAAAACTCTTTGTTTACCATTTCAATATCAATACCTTCCATGGGTGTTGAATCTAAGCCGAGTCTTGCGACTGTATGCAACGTATTACCAAGGGCGATGTAGGTCTGCGCTTTGGTCCAAGTGGTGGTATCACCGGATTCATCGGTGTTCATCTCTGCAAAGAAGAAACCGCCAAAAGCGCTCTCTCTGTCTTCAGGTTTGGTCCGTTTGTCCTCAATGCCGTTATCGACAACCTCGGCATAATGATCGCGTGTATAGCGAGGGTTGTGGGCAAAAAGAATCATGTGAGAACTATCAAATACATGGGGCTGATTGAACTGAAAGTTATGCTCAAAGGTGCTGCTCATGCGCTCTTTTGCGGCATCACTTTCGATAACGATAAATTTCCACGGCTGTGAATTTATAGATGAAGCAGATAAGCGCATTGCCTCGTATATAATCTCCATATTCGCTTTAGAGACCTTACGAGTAGGGTCATATTTTTTACAGGTATGCCTTGATACTAGATCGTCAATAATTGGACTGTTCATGGGGGTTCCTTGATATAAACCGGGTTTGAGATTAGGGGATTAACCCTCTCAAAAAACCTTTAACGATAATTAAGCGATAAGGGTTATTTCATTCAGTGATAGGGATCATAGGCTTTTTTTAATATTAATAAACAGGGTAGTTTTTGATTAATTATCAAATATTATTTGATAATTAAGCGGTGAAGGGCAAGTCCCTGTAAGGTGCTATAGGGTGGGATTTAGTATTTTTGTAGAGAACTCAAAGGTAAAAGATGAAAGATTATCGCGCATGGGTTAGCTTCCTGTAGAGAACGCTTCCAAATGATTTTTATAGTTCGGCTTTCCATACCTCTAGTGTCGTTTGCATATTTAACTCATTTTCCAGGCGGGTGTAGTGAGGCTTTCTAGATAAACTCCAAGTTTTTAATAGAGTGTGTCGATTAAGTTTCTGCTAAGTCGTTTAGTTTTATTATTCATTTCTTATTGGTTTTTCTGCGTTGGTGGCAATAGGTTGCCGCTTTGTGTGGTTATTCAAGGTGGTCTGAGTTACAGGTGTTGTTATTTTTAATGCTGGGTAGCTGTATTTTCTTCGTTTTATGTAAAGTTGTGTAAAGCTAAGTTAAGAAATATTAAGCAGTCAAAAGAACTGTATCTATAGAGTGATAGGGCATGGCCTTTGCAGATTTATCGAAGCTTTATACAAAATTATGTTTAAGGAGAAGGTTATGAACGTTACGGGTACACAGCCCATGGGATCTCCTCAGCAGATGGGGAAACCACCCTCTGCGGATGAGATGGCGCTCAATATGGTCTCTGCTGTTGAAGATGGGAATATTTCTGCTGAAGAGTTAGTGGAAAACCTTGAAAGCCGTTTTGGTGTCGATGCGAGTAGTGTATTGGCTGATGATGGCACCATCGATGAAACGGCGTTGACTGAATTGCTCAGTAGTTTTGACCCAGCAAACCAAGCGGCTGGAGCTGGTGCTATGCCACCCCCTCCGCCACCACCAGGTGGCGCTGTGTCGAGCGAAGAGCTCCAAGCAAAGTTAACTGAAGATTATGGTGAAGACGCAATTTCTGCCGTGTTTAATGATGATGGAACGGTTAACTTTGATGAGCTTATGACGCTGTTATCGTCGAATCAAGGTAGTACTGAAACGGGGTTACTTATCAACGCTAGTGCGTAGGTTAAAGTAACTTACGGTTGTTCTAACCGTCTAAAAGGCCTAAATCTCTATTTGGGCTTTTTCCCCAAAAAAAAAGCCCAGAACAGTGTCTGGGCTTTTTTATGCTTTAAATATCTAGTGCTTAATTAAAGCGCTTCAATTTTCGCATATTGCTCTTGCAGCTTATCAAAAGAAGATTGAGAGGCAGCCATCTTTTCACGCTCTTTAGCGATAACCGCTTCAGGTGCGTTGGATACAAACTTCTCATTGCTAAGTTTGCCTTTGATTCGACCAATCTCTTTCTGTAGTTTGTCTAGCTCTTTTTGTAGACGAGCCAGCTCTGCATCTTTGTTGATCAGGCCAGCCATAGGGACTAACACTTCCATTTTGCCTACCAATTGAGTGGCAGACATTGGCGCTTCGTCATCGGCATTAAGCCAAGTGATGCTTTCCAGGGCGGCTAATTTACATAGGAAAGTACGGTTAGCGTTAAGGCGGGTTAAATCTTCAGGACCGCCGTTTTGTAGCAGTACCGAAAGTTCTTTAGCTGGAGAGATCCCCATTTCACCGCGAATGTTACGTACGCCAGTAATAACACCTTTTAGCCATTCGATCTCCGTTTCAGCGGCTGCATCGAACTTGTCATTGTTAGCAACAGGGTAGGGCTGGTTCATGATGGTCTCGCCATCTTTACCCGCTAAGCCTTTGACTTGTTGCCAGATCTCTTCTGTGATGTAAGGCATGATTGGGTGTGCTAAACGAAGGAGCGCTTCAAGTACGCGAACCAACGTGCGGCGTGTACCACATTTTGCTTCTGCAGAGGCATTTTCGTCCCATAATACAGGTTTAGATAGTTCTAAGTACCAGCCGCAGTATTCATTCCAGATGAAGTCATACAGGGTTTTAGAGGCCATATCGAAACGATATTCGTCGAAATGCTTGATCACTTCGGTTTCGACTTGCTGTAGACGGCTGCTGATCCAACGGTCTGCTAAAGATAGCTCGATACCGCTATCGTCAGTGGCGTTCTGACCGCAATCTTCGCCTTCTGTGTTCATTAATACGTAACGTGCTGCGTTCCAGATTTTGTTACAGAAGTTACGGTAACCTTCTAGGCGCTTCATATCCCAGTTGATGTCACGGCCTGTAGAGGCTAGGGCAGCAAGGGTGAAACGTAGGGCATCAGTACCGTGGGCAGAGATCCCTTCTGGGAACTCTTTCTCGGTACGTTTGCCGATCTTTTCAGCCAATTGTGGCTGCATCATGTTTCCGGTACGTTTCTCAAGTAGCGTTTGTAGCTCGATACCGTCAATCATATCCAACGGATCTAGTACGTTGCCTTTAGATTTAGACATCTTGTCACCGTTTTCGTCACGGATTAGGCCAGTAACGTAAACGGTTTTGAAAGGTACTTGGGGTTTGCCGTCTTCATCTTTCATAAAGTGCATGGTCATCATGATCATGCGGGCAACCCAGAAGAAGATAATATCGAAGCCGGTAACCAGTACATCGGTCGGGTGGAACGTTTGCAGGCGCTGGGTGTTTTCAGGCCAGCCTAGTGTGCCGAATGTCCATAGTGCTGAGCTGAACCATGTGTCAAGAACGTCATCGTCTTGGCGCAGTTCAGTTTCGGGATCTAGATTGTATTTCTGACGTGCTGCTTCTTTATCGTTAGCGACATAGACATTGCCTTCATTGTCGTAGAAAGCAGGGATGCGGTGGCCCCACCATAGTTGGCGAGAGATACACCAGTCTTGGATATCACGCATCCAAGCGTTGTACATATTTTCGTACTGCTGTGGTACAAATTTTATGTCGCCATTTTCTACCGCTTCGACCGCAGGTTTAGCCAGTGTTTTTGCATCGGCAAACCATTGGTCCGTTAGCATCGGCTCGATCACAACACCGCCGCGATCACCGTAAGGCACGGTCATATCGTTTTCTTCGATCTTAACCAGTAAACCGGCTTCTTCAAAATCCGCAACGATTGCACGACGAGCAGCAAAGCGTTCCATACCGCGATATTTTTCTGGAATAGCTGTATTAAGATCGCTGTTAGGCGTTCCGTCGGTATTAAACCCTTCACCTTCATCGCGAATATCAGCGTTGTAGGTCAGGATATTAATCATAGGTAGATTGCAGCGTTTGCCGACTTCGTTATCGTTGAAGTCATGAGCAGGCGTGATTTTTACACAACCGGTACCTTTATCCATATCGGCATGTTCATCGCCAACAATGGGAATACGGCGACCCACTAATGGCAGGATAATCTCTTTGCCGATTAGGTCTTTATAGCGCTCATCTTCTGGGTTAACTGCTACACCGGTATCGCCCAGCATGGTTTCTGGACGGGTTGTACCAACCACAAGGAAATCTTCACCTGCAGCTGTTTTAGCGCCATCCGCAAGCGGGTAACGTAGGTACCACATTTTGCCTTTGGTCTCTTTGTTCTCTACTTCAAGGTCAGAGATGGCGGTATGTAGTTTTGGATCCCAGTTTACAAGGCGTTTACCACGGTAAACTAGGCCTTCATCATAGAGGCGGATAAAGACTTCTTGTACGGCTTTGTAAAAGCCCGAGTCCATAGTGAAACGCTCAGTGTTCCAGTCAACAGAGTTGCCTAGGCGGCGCATCTGGTTAGTAATTGTGCCGCCGGATTCCTCTTTCCATTCCCAGATCTTTTCGATAAACGCATCGCGGCCAAGGTCATGGCGTGTTTGCTGATTTTCTGCGGCCAGTTTACGTTCTACAACCATCTGGGTTGCGATACCCGCGTGGTCAGTACCGACTTGCCACAATGTATTTTTGCCCTGCATACGCTTGTAGCGTGTGAGCGCATCCATGATCGTATGCTGGAAAGCGTGACCCATATGTAAGCTGCCAGTGACATTTGGCGGCGGAATCATGATGCAGTAGGAGTCACCTTCGCCAGATGGGGCAAAGTAGTTGTTTTCTTCCCAGGTTTTGTACCAGGATTTTTCGATCTCTTGCGGCTGGTAAGTAGTTTCCATGGCGCTCTAGTTCTTCCGAAAAGTATTTTCTGAAAATCAGTCAGTTGTGGGCTTCCCTGAATGGTTGGGAGGCACAAATAAACCCGGCATTATACAGGTTAAAACTAATAAGTGGCGAGGGATTGGGGTAGATGTTTTGATCTATTTTTATGCTGCGCTTGGACGGACGGGATTTAGGGGAGGGTGGTGTGTTACGTGGGTTTTATTCTACAGGTTAGAGTAAGTTGCAGATGTTTAGCTCTCGATCATTGAATAAGACAGTCTACATCAGACTTTTTTACGCATATCATGCATATCTATTTGCACATTGTTTTTTTGATAGAGCTTGTAGTTGCTTCGTGTTGAGGTAAGTATGTCCTCACTTTGCACAACAATTTCAAGAATACGATCAAAGTTTAGCGCGTCTTCAGGGATCTCTAAATTAAGGTTAACGTAAACATCGTGATGGGCTGGGCGTTGTTCGTCCCAGCCTATCTTTACGCCTGCAGTATCTTCCTCATTTAATAAGCTGTGAGGGATAAAGGATTCAGGGCGATACTCCCAGAGGAGCTGATCTATACGTTGGGCTTCGCTTTCGTCGCGAGTTTGGATAAATATCTCATGTCCAAGGGCGCGGATCTTTTCAACCAAACGGCAAAGAAAACGACCCCGAGCATCGGGATCGGTTGAAGGCAGTACGTAAAAATCAGCTTTGCTGGTCATCTATTTTAACTCTAGACTCTATTCTTCTTCCGCTGCTTGGTTAAGCAGGTATTGCGTCAACAAAGGAACGCAGCGACCTGTAGCGCCTTTCGCTTTGCCACCACTGTGCCATGCTACACCCGCTATATCTAAATGGGCCCAACGATACTCTTTCGTAAAGCGAGAGAGGAAGCAGGCTGCAGTAATAGTGCCGCCTGGGCGACCACCAATGTTCGCAATATCAGCAAAGTTAGAATCGAGTTGTTCTTGGAACTCGTCCCATAAAGGCAGCTGCCAAGCTTTATCAGCGGCTTGATTACTTGCTTCGATAAGCTCTTGAGCTAAGTCGTCAGTATTCGTTAGTACGCCTGTTGCGTGATGGCCTAGGGCGATGATACAAGCACCCGTTAAGGTTGCAATATCAACTACAGATGCTGGCTCGAAACGGCCTGCATAAGTTAGTGCATCACATAGTACTAAGCGACCTTCCGCATCGGTGTTTAGGATCTCAACTGTTTGACCTGACATAGTCGTTACAATATCGCCAGGTTTAGTTGCGTTACCGCTCGGCATGTTTTCTGCTGCTGCAACAATACCTACAACATTGATTGGCAGTGCCATTTCACATACAGCAGTCATTGCTCCAAATACGCTGGCCGCGCCACACATGTCATATTTCATCTCGTCCATGCCGCCGCCGGGCTTGAGGGAGATACCGCCGGTATCAAAGGTAACGCCTTTGCCGACTAATACGTGTGGCTTTTCACCTTCAGGGCCACCTTTGTATTCCATAACAATTAGCTTTGAAGGCTGAACGCTGCCTGCGCCAACAGAAAGTAGGCAGTGCATACCTAGCTCAGCCATTTCCTCTTCATCAACGATGGTTGTTGTTAGGTCGTCAAATTCATCGTCTAACTCAAGGGCTTGTTCGGCTAAGTGAGTAGGTGTGCAGATATTGCCAGGTAAATTGCCAAGGTCACGAGCGATGCTCATGCCGTTTACAATTGCGGTGCCATCTAAAAGAGCAGTTTCTGCCAAATCGGCATTTTCTTCGGGAACAAGAATAGCGATCTGTTCTAATTTTAATGGGTCAGCTTTTGTGCTTTTAGTTTCATCGTAGGTGTACAGCTCAGCGCCGCTCCACTCAACTAAATGGCGAAGTTGGCGGTAGTGGTCAGTATCGTCTGTCAGTGTGCAATCTAAGGCAAAAGTTATATTGCTTACGCCTGTGCTTTTAACAACGCCCATTGCCGTAGTGATTGTTTTGCGGAAGTTTCGGTTGTTACGCTCATCTTCTTTGCCAAAGCCTAGTAGTAGTACGCGTTTAGCGGCAAGCCCTGGTACTTTGTGTAGTAGTAGACTCTCAGCATTTTTACCGCTGATATCACCACCCTTTAAAATCTCGCTAATATAACCAGCGCTTGCTTCATCGGCTGCTTTAGCTGCGGGGGGTAGGGTAGAATCTGCTTCTACAGCGATGATTAGACATTCGGTTTCAAGTGATGCGATATCACCGTTTACAATTTCAAAATCCATATTGGCTCCAACTTGAGGCGTGTATGCGTCTGCACAAGACATTGTCCGCAGATTAAAGGATAATGTTGGCTACTATATAGGTGTGTGACCTGATACTAAATAGATTTTCCATATCGGTTTTTAAAATAAGTAGGCAATTTCTTGTGGCAATCTGCTTTATTTACTGTCAAAGCCTAATAATATAAACCATTTTTGGGTCAGTAACAGTTTTCATTAAGGACATAGAGTGATCGTTTTTCGCTATTTAGCACGTGAAGTTTTGTTCAGCATGCTTGCTGTGAGTTCTGTGCTGCTGTTTATTATTATGAGTGGGCGCTTTGTTCGGTATTTATCGAAAGCGGCTGTTGGTGAGTTAGATCCTAATGTTCTATTTTCCCTTATCTTTTATCGTTTGCCTGGTTTCCTTGAGCTAATCTTGCCTTTAGGTTTATTTTTAGGCTTTTTGTTGGGCTATGGACGTCTTTATCTTGAAAGTGAGATGACCGTGTTAGAGGCTTGTGGAATGAGCCGCCGACGCTTAATCGGTTACTCTATGGGGCCTGCGTTGCTTGTTGCTTTGATTGTGGGCGTCTTAGCCATTTTTATATCGCCTTATGGTGCATCAGAAACAAATAAGATTTTTGATGAGCAGGAAAGTCGCAGTGAGTTGGAGAGCTTAGTGCCGGGGCGTTTTCAGCGTCAAAATAGCAGTGCGCGAGTTACTTATACAGATTCCGTTACAAACGATGGTTTGCTCGGTATGACGTTTATCTCCGATAAGAATAAAAGTAACAACCGTACGCGAGTCACCTTGGCCGCTAGTGGTGATACATTACTTGATAAAGAACGAGATCAGCGTTTTGTTGTCTTGGAAGATGGTTTTCGTTATGAAGGTTCGCCCGGTTCTGGTGATTTTGTTGAGTTAGGGTTCCAGAAGTATGGTAGCGAAATCGCGCGGAAAGATAATGAAATTCGGTATGATAAAATTGAAGCCTTGCCAACATCGGTACTTTGGAATTCAGATGAGCCAAAATATCGTGCGCAATTAAATTGGCGCTTATCTTTGCCTGTATTAGCTATTGTTGTAACGCTTTTGGCTGTGCCTTTGAGTCGTGTGAATCCTAGACAAGGGCGCTTTGCCCGTTTGGTGCCCTCTATCCTTATCTATTTAGTTTACATCTCGGTTCTTAGTAGCATTACGAGTGAGGTGGGTGAGGGACAGAGTTCACCTATTATGATCTGGTTAGTACACCTTGTGTTTGCGGCCTTTGCTTTCAATATGATTTTGTTTGGTGCGTTCTGGAGTCGGTTATATAACCAGATACCTCTACCGACGATTCGTCTGCCTTGGAAAAAGAGCTCATGAAAATTTTAGACCTTTATGTAGCCCGTCATGTGCTGGGGGGCTTTCTAATTGTTCTTTTAGTGGTTGCTGGTTTGGATATGCTTTTCGCGTTAGTCGAAGAGATGAAAGACGTTGCGGGCGACTATACCTTTGCTGCCGCACTTAAGTACATTATGTTAACAGCGCCGCGTCGTTTCTATGAATTTATTCCTCTGTCTAGCTTAATTGGGTGTTTGTTAGGGTTAGGTATTTTGGCCTCTAGTTCAGAGCTGACGGTTATGCGGGCGGCTGGTATTTCAACATTCGGCATTATCTTGTCTGTGATGAAACCTGTACTGCTGATTATTGTGATGGCCTTAAGTTTGGGTGAGTTCGTTGTGCCACAAAGTGAGCAGAGTGCGCAAAGCCATCGTCAGGTGATGCTTACAGGGAATTCAGCGATTAGTGATGCAAGCCATGTTTGGCATAGAGATGAGATGACCTTCTTGCATATTAATGCGGTTATCCCTGATGGCTCTGTACGTGGCTTGACCCGTTATGAATTTAATGACGACTTGACCTTGGCACGTGCTAGTTTTGCAAAAGAGGCACGTTATGATGGCAAAGATTGGTTACTATCGGATATTAAAGAAACTCGTTTTCCAAACAGGGTTGATGACAGTGACCCAGCTACGGCACAGTTGGAAACATCCATACTTAAAGAAGAGGTTTGGCCGAGCGGTTTGACACCTGAATTGCTTAAAGTTGTGATGATTGAACCGACCAATTTATCTATGGCTGGGCTACTTTCTTACGGGGATTATCTGGATGAGCAGGGATTAGCTTCTTCGCAATATCGTGTTGCTTTCTGGAGTAAGTTATTACTTCCAGTTGCTATTTTTGCCTTAGTTATTGTTGCAGTGTCTTTTATTTTTGGTCCTTTGCGCAGTGTTACATTAGGGCAGCGCTTGATAACCGGTATTATTGTAGGTTTGACCTTTAAGCTAAGCCAAGATGTTTTAGGGCCAACCAGTGCCGTGTTTGGGTTTTCGCCTTTAGTTGCTGTGTTGTTGCCGATTCTGATCTGTATTGGGCTTGGTTTTTGGTTACTTAATAGAGCTAAGTAACTCACTTATGAGCTGTGGATTGTTTAGCTAAGCCACAGCTTATTCATGTTTATTCTAAAATCTTAGCGCGCTTAGGTAGTTCAATAACATGAGTGCCTGAGGCTATGTCGTGCCATGTCATTTTTTGTTTGTTGATGAACATCCATAAAAATCCTGCACCTCCCGCCAATAGGGAGAGTATACCTACGATATATCGAAGTAAGCATTGCTTTGCATTCAGGCGCTCTCCTTCTGTGGTTTGCACCCGTAAACGCCAGGCAAGCATGCCTAATGTTTGGCCGTTTCTCATCCAGAAAAAAGATAAAAACAGGTAGACCAAAATAAAAAGGAAGGATTGGAAGAGGGGGCCTTGGACGGACTCTCCCTGATTAAATCCCATAGTGATAATACCGGTGGAAACCATAAGTAACGCGATAATCAGCATCATGTCATAGACAAAAGCGCCTAAACGTTTGATTGGGCTGGCAACTTTTATATCGGAATATGTTTCTTTAAATGAACGTGACATCGGGGACCGCTTTAATCTTAATTATTTAAAAATGATAAGTGTTTTTAACACGAGCTACGCATTGATGTTTTTTTATCTAATTTAAACAAGGGGCGTAGGTGACTGCCTATATAACTCCCCGCAAAGGCTGCAATCAACCATAGCCAGCCATGTAAGCTACCAGAGGCTATGCCGCCAAAATAGGCGCCAATATTACAGCCAAAGGCTATAGTAGCGCCATAACCTAGCATCAATCCACCTAAAATGGCTGCGACCCAATGTAACAAAGGTAAGCGCCACTCGAAGGAAAATTTACCCGCTATTGCTGCGGCAAAAAAGGCACCGAGTAATACACCCGCGTTCATTACTGAATTAATATCGCTGGTAAGGGGTTGGCTTAGAGCTGTTTCTCTTCCCGGTTGTAGCCAGTAAGTCCAAAAATCGAATTCTAGTTCCATTTCGAGAAGCATCGCAAGTTTTGCACCCCAAAGCGGATAGGCTACTGCAACGGCCCATGGGCGGCCGGTTAGTGCCAGTGTGGCGAAGTTCAAAAATGCTAAAGCGAGTGCTCCCCAAATAAAAGGCCATGGGCCTTGTAGGTAGCGCCGCCAATGATTGGTGTCGGCTAATGGGTTATCTTTTTCTATCTCCCCGTGGGTGCGTTTCTCTAACCAGATAGTAAGCCCTGAAATTGCAGCAAACAGGGCGAGGTTTAAGATGATGGCAGCACTAACACCGGTTTTTTCAATTAGGGATATAGGGGTGAACTGGGGAAGTTCCATCCACCATTCATAGTCTGCTGTTGCCCATAATCCGCCTATTACAAAGCCGATCATGCTTGGTATAGCGCGTACTTGACCACCGCCTGCATGATAAAGGTTGCCCGATGCGCAGCCGTTACCTAGTTGCATACCAATACCGAAGATAAATGCGCCGATAAGGACTGAAGAGCCCAATGGGCGGATATAACCTCTAACCTCTTCGCCAAAAAGCTCACCTGCATTTAATGCAGGGAAGAACAGGCATACCGTCACGGCGAGCATAATCATCTGCGCTCTTAGACCGCGACCTCGACGGTTGATGATGAAGTTGCGCCAAGCTGTAGTGAAGCCAAATGACGCATGATAAAGAGAAAGGCCTAGCAGTCCGCCGATAAACATAAGCCACATAAGCTTGTTGGATTCATAGGTGTTTAGCCAATACAAACTATAGATAAACAAGCTTGCTGCAAAGATAACTACTGCTGCTTTGCGTGTACGATTAGAAGGTATATTTAACATAGCTGTAGAGGGCGTTTTCACGCTATTCATAAGGTTTATTCATCTTATAAGGGTGGCGGCTTGGGGTGAAAGATCGTACCTGTTTATCAAGGGGGTATCTATCAGTGTTAGTTGATCATTATATCATCAATCAATAGTGATCTTGAATGAAATAAAATCAGCTTAGCGCTTCTTTAAAGTAAATAGGGTCTTATAAAATAATAAAGGCGATCATAAGATCGCCTTTATCGAATAAGTCGATATGAAGTTTATTTGCCGACGTACTCTTGGCGGTAAGTTGCCGCTAATTGTTTTGCATCGCTTAATTCACTTTCATTCAGCTTCATAACTAGGCGTTTCTCGATAGCCACCGCTGTGCGATTACCAAGCTCTGCTGCATTATGCATCCATGCGTAAGCTAAAACGTTAGTGTTCTGGTCAGCTTGTGCCCCATGATTATTGGAGTAAAGAGTACCTAAAAAGAACATTGCATCGGTGTGGCCTTGTTCTGCAGCTTTACGATACCAATGTTCAGCTTCGGCAAAGTCCTGCTCTACGCCCGTGCCAAAATTGTAGCAGCGTCCAATATTATGTTGTGCAGCAATTAAGCCTTGGTCAGCGGCTTGTTTATACCACTGAATTGCTAAATTTGGATCTCGTTTCATGCCGTAGCCAAATTCCGCCATCTCTCCTAGACGGTTTTGTGCTGTAGCATCTCCCGCTTCTGCAGCAGGTAGGACTGTAACCAGTTCTTTTTTGTATTCTTGGTTTTTTAAGGCTCGCAGGCTGTTAACGGAGCCCATATGACCTAAAGCTGCACCGCGGCTATAAAAACGGCGGGCTTTTTTAATGTCTTTATCAACGCCCCAGCCATTTTCATACATTTGGCCAACCATGTTCATAGCATCTTGGTTGCCTTCTTTAGCCAACGAATTCAGCTCATTAAACGCAGTAGTGTAATCTTTGTTGTCAAAAGCTATCGTGCCTTTGCCTAGATCAGCCGCTATTAGTTGGGTTGTGCTAATGCTTAGCATCAAACCTGCAGCTAAAAGGATTTGTTTCTTCATCGAGTATCGCTCACTTTAAATGTCGTTAGGATTCGAGAGAGGTGGGTAATTATAACCCTATTGAAGACAAATTTTCATATCTTATGAAGATAAAGGTGAATTTTATATGCAATTTATAAAATCGCGGCCCTTGTTGTTTAGTAGATTCTAATATACATCGTTGCTATTGTCCTGATAATGATCCACGTCTAAAAGTAAGGGTGTAATTACCGATGATTAAGGCTTTTCGGTATTTGAGGGGTGCTTAAATGCAGGTTTTGGTCCGTTAGGAGGAGTGTCAGTGAGGTGGGATTGCTCGGCGTTTCTTATCGGTGTAAAAGGTATTCTCTGCAGCGATAAGGCTGATCGCTGCAGAGTTGATGTTTTACATCTGTTTGGAGGGGGAGACTTAGTCGTTCCGTGTTTTGTCGAGTAGCTCAATCATGTAGCCATCGGGGTCTTTTGCGAAGGCAAGTATGGTTGTGCTGTTTTTCATAGGTCCAGCTTCACGAACGATCTCACCGCCCTTACTTTTTATTTTTTCGCAGGCTTTGTATACATCATCCACTTCAATCGCGATATGACCATAAGCATTACCTAAATCATAACTATCAGTGTCCCAATTATGAGTTAATTCTAATGCTGTGGTCTCAGATTCGTCACCGTAGCCTAAAAAGGTAAGGGAGAAACGACCTTCAGGGTAATCCTTGCTGCGTAAAAGCTGCATTCCTAATATATTGGTGTAGAAGTCTATTGATTTTTGTAAATCTGTGACACGTAACATAGTGTGTAATAGGCGCATTTTCTACATCCTTAATATTGTTATTTGGTATCATAAGGGCAAGATAAGCTTTGCCATTTCAATGATAGAGTGCTTTATTATAAGTGATTAAAGAAATAAATCATGCGTACATTATGTGAATTATAAACGGCGTTAAATTGTTGTGCTTCTGGCGGTAGGGTAGAGGAAGTTGTTATGTTCCAAGACATGAATAAGAAAATATCAGATTCAATAGAGCCTTTTAGAGAACTGGTTAATATACAAACGAAAATGTTGGAGGAGCTAACTCGGCAGCAGATGGCGTGTACTAAATCTTGTATTGAAGCCACTATACAGCAGACACAAGAGATGCAGAGATGCCAGTCGCCTACCGACCTTGTTGATCTTCAAAAGAGTTATGCACGAGATTTGGAAACAACAATTAAAAGCGCTAGTGATCAAAATTTGAAAGCTTTACAAGATGCAAGAATGGAAATTGAAGAGATTGCACATTCTGCTTTCGATGCTTTTAATAAGTAATTTGTTATCATTTATAAAAGCAGCCAAGGGCTGCTTTTTGTTTATTTGGGGTAAGGTATAAAGAATGGCAGCACCGATTGGTCTTTTTTATGGTTCGACAACGGGGAATACTGAAAGCGTTGCGGATCTTATCGCTGAAAATATAGGGTTTGATAAAATTGATCGGATCGATATTGCAGCGGATGGTTTAGACGGTCTCTCTGATTATCAATATCTTATTTTAGGCATCCCTACTTGGGATTTTGGGGAATTGCAGGAAGATTGGGCTGATTTGTGGGAGATTGTAGAAAACGCTAATGTTGCAGGTAAGACCTGCGCTGTATTTGGTTTGGGCGATCAAATTGGTTACGGCGAATGGTTTCTTGATGCGATGGGATTACTCCACGATCTTCTGAAAGCACAAGGTGCTGAGATGGTCGGGTACTGGCCTATTGAAGGCTATAGTTTTGATGCATCTAAAGCGTTAACTGAAGATGGTCGTCAGTTTGTTGGTTTGGCAATCGATGAAGATTGTCAGCATGGTGAGACCCTTGCACGGGTTGAGCAATGGTCACAACAGGTCCTCGCTGAGTTTGATATGCTTTGACGTTGATTGTTATGCGTTATGGATGCTTCCTATATTAACCCGCTAATATACAGGTGGGTTAATATACCAAAGCTATAACCGATCAATATTGCCCAACTCCACTTCAGATGGCTCATAAAAGTGTAAACCCCTTGAGCTTGTCCCATGAGCGCTATCCCTGCTGCTGAACCTACAGAAAGAAGTGAACCACCAATGCCAGCAGTCAGTGTGACGAGTAACCACTGCTGTACGTTCATATCGGGTTCCATGCTCAATACTGCAAACATAACAGGAATGTTATCTATCAATGCTGAGGCGACCCCTACGAGTATATTGGCCGTTGTGGCACCTAAGCCGTTATACATAAATTCAGATAGGAGTGTAAGGTAGCCTAACGTCGCGAGCCCGCCTACACAAAGTACGACGCCATAGAAAAACATAAGTGTATCCCATGAGGAGCGCTCAACAACTTTGAATATATTGAAACGGCGGATCACATCTGCGTTATCGCCTTTGCTCTGTTCGTGGCTTTGCATATTTTCGGCTTGAAAGTTGTGAATATGCCCTTGTTCTTGGACGATGGGGGCTTGTTTACTGATGTAGAAGCCAAATAATTTCAGTATCCCTAACCCAGTCATCATGCCGAGTACGGGAGGCAAGTGTAAAATGCTGTGCGACAGTACGGACAGAATAATTGTGAAGAGGAAAATAAAGATAATTGTAATAGCTCCTTTCTTCATATGAAGGAGGTTTGTTTCGCCGGATGGTGGCCCATCCTCAATCACTCTATTCATAATGAGTGCAGGTATAAACCAAGTAATTAATGCAGGGAAGAAAAGTAGTAAAAACTCCTCAAATTGAACCAGCCCCTTTTGCCAAACCATAAGTGTTGTAATATCACCGAACGGGCTGAATGCCCCTCCTGCATTGGCGGCAATAACAATATTGATACAACCGACAGTAACAAAATGATGGTATGAATTACCCACGGCTAGCACGACAGCCCCCATGAGTAATGCCGTTGAAAGGTTGTCAGCTATAGGTGAGATAAAAAATGCGAGTAGACCCGTAATCCAATAGATCTTTCTTAAGGAGAAGCTTTGCACAACAAGCCAAGATCGGAGGGCTGCGAACACTAAGCGCTCCTCCATTGTTGTGATAAATGTCATAGCGGCTAATAGAAATAGAAATAGCTCGGCATATTCGAGAATGTATTGCTTTACGGCTAATCCCGCTGTGAATTCGTCGCCACTAAGAGAGTAGGCGATACCTGTTAATAACCATATCAATCCTGCCGCCACCATAATCGGTTTTGATTTTCGAAGGTGGATAAACTCTTCACCGAGTACAAAAATATAACCGATAACAAAAATAATCAGTGCCAAAATACCAAAAATTGATCCGGTCATATCAGACAATATTAGGGGAGTGCCGCCTGTAGACGCATATAGATGGGGTGTAAAAATAAGTGTGCAGAGTAATAGGATGGTTTTACTAAGCATCTTTGATTCCGTAGTTACTGAATAAACTTATTCTAAATCTTTGTTTCTGTGTGATGCTAGTTTGAGTCGAGAATTTCATTTTAAAGGCAATTAAAGCGTAGATAGGGTCGAAATTGGTAGTGTTATACGCTTAATTTCGATA
This sequence comes from Neptuniibacter sp. 2_MG-2023, assembly GCF_030547495.1. Lineage (NCBI taxonomy): Bacteria > Pseudomonadati > Pseudomonadota > Gammaproteobacteria > Oceanospirillales > Oceanospirillaceae > Neptuniibacter > Neptuniibacter sp. 2_MG-2023. The sequence continues at coordinate 51,935 of NZ_JAUOQC010000014.1, forward strand.
AAATACCGCACTTTTTCAAACGGCCGTCTACGATTTTTATCATGGAAATTAACCCGATTCTCAATGCCTTAAAAGATATTAGCGAACGCGCGAACGAATTGCGCGGTTTTCTTGATTATGAAGGTAAAAAAGAGCGCCTAGAAGAGGTGACTCGTGAGCTAGAAGATCCCGCTATTTGGGATAATCCAGAAAATGCTCAACAGCTTGGTAAAGAACGTTCAGCACTTGAGATGGTTGTTGAAACAATTGACGATCTGACTGCGGGTGTTGAAGATACCCGTGACCTGCTGGATATGGCCGTCGAAGAAGATGATGAAGATACGGTCGGTGAAGTCGAAAATGATGTGGCGGCCATGATGGAACGTCTACAGAAACTTGAATTTCGTCGTATGTTTTCTGGTGAAGCGGATCCTAATAATGCCTTTCTGGATATTCAGTCAGGTTCTGGTGGCACAGAAGCTCAAGACTGGGCTGAGATGATGTTGCGAATGTATCTTCGCTGGGGCGAAGATAAAGGCTTTAAAACTGAATTGTTAGAGTGCTCAGCGGGTGATGTGGCAGGGATTAAATCTGCTACGATTCGCTTTCAAGGTGAATATGCATTTGGTTGGCTTCGTACAGAAACGGGTGTACACCGTTTAGTACGTAAATCACCTTTTGATTCTGGTGGCCGCCGTCATACTTCCTTTTCTTCGGTATTTGTTTCGCCGGAGATTGACGATAACGTAGAGATCGATATTAACCCTGCTGATCTACGTGTTGATGTTTACCGTGCCTCGGGTGCAGGTGGACAGCATGTAAACAGAACGGAATCTGCTGTACGTATTACCCATGAACCATCAGGTATTGTTGTGCAGAGTCAGAGCCAGCGTTCACAGCACCAGAACAAAGATACTTGTATGAAGCAGCTGCGTGCAAAACTCTATGAGATGGAGATGTTAAAACGCAGTGAAGCAGCGCAAGAATTAGAAGACTCAAAAGCGGATATTGGCTGGGGTAGCCAGATTCGTTCTTACGTTTTAGATGATCAGCGTATCAAGGATCTACGTACCAATGTGCAGAGTTCCAACTGTGACAAGGTACTGGATGGCGATCTAGATCTATTTATTGAAGCGAGTTTAAAAGCTGGTTTGTAAACAGATCTCTTGAGGTTATAGCGTTTGTTACAGGGATAGGTTTTGCGCCTTAAACTGTAACCGCTAAGTTCTTCCTTTCGGGTAGGGCTATTAGTTAACAAATTTAAAGGTTTACCACCGATGTCTGACAATAATCAGAAGCAAGATGAGAACCGCCTGATTGCAGAGCGCCGAGAAAAACTAAATGCGCTTCGTGAAGAGGGGAATGCATTTCCAAATAACTTCCGTCGTGATTCTTACGCTCAGGATTTGCAAGATCAGTATGGCGATAAGACTAAGGAAGAGCTAGAAGAAGCAGCGATTACCGTTAGTATTGCTGGTCGTGTAATGCTTAATCGTGGCGCATTTGGCGTGATTCAAGATATGACTGGCCGTGTGCAGTTTTATGTCAATAAAGAAGCGCGTAAGTTTGCTAAGCGTTTAGATCTTGGTGATATTATTGGTGTTACGGGTGTACTACATAAGTCAGGTAAAGGTGATCTTTATGTAGATATGGGTGAATACCAGTTATTAACTAAAAACCTACGTCCGCTACCGGATAAACATAAAGGTTTGCAGGATACCGAAATTCGTTACCGTCAGCGTTATGTTGATCTGATTACTAATCAAGATTCACGTAACGTGTTTGAAATGCGTTCTAAAATTGTATCCGGTATTCGTAACTTCCTTACCGAACGTCGTTTTATTGAAGCAGAAACACCAATGCTTCAGGTTATTCCAGGTGGAGCGACGGCACGCCCATTTATTACCCACCATAACGCGTTAGATCGTGATATGTATCTTCGTATTGCGCCTGAGCTTTATTTGAAACGTTTGGTTGTGGGCGGTTTTGAGCGTGTTTTTGAGATCAACCGTAACTTCCGTAACGAAGGTCTATCAACGCGTCATAACCCAGAATTCACTATGATTGAGTTCTATCAGGCTTATGCCGACTATCATGATCTGATGGACCTAACCGAAAATATGCTGCGCACTGTGGCACAAGAGGTGTTAGGTACAACAACAATCATCAATACGGTTCGTAATGATGAAGGTGAAGTCCTTGAAACCTTTGAATACGATATGGCTAAGCCGTTTCAGCGTTTAAGTGTGTTTGATTCTATCTTGCATTTTAATGAAGATATTACTGCTGAAGCTTTGGCTGATGATCATGCAGCGCGTCAAATAGCTGAGCGTTTAGATATTGCAGTTAAAGATAGTTGGGGCTTAGGTAAAGTTCAGATCGAAATCTTTGAGAAAACGGTTGAACATCGCCTTCAGCAACCGACCTTTATTACTGAATACCCAACTGAGGTCTCACCGCTTGCGCGTCGTAGCGATGATAACCCATTTGTAACAGATCGCTTTGAGTTCTTTGTTGCCGGCCGTGAGCTTGCTAATGGTTTCTCCGAGTTAAATGACTCAGAAGATCAAGCAGAGCGCTTTAGTGCTCAAGTGGCAGAAAAAGATGCAGGTGATGATGAAGCAATGCATTATGATGATGACTACATCAATGCTTTAGAATATGGCTTACCACCGACTGCGGGGGAAGGTATTGGTATTGACCGTTTGGTCATGCTATTTACTGATTCGCCTTCAATTCGCGATGTGATTCTGTTTCCGGCCATGCGCCCACGGACATAATTTAAAGTCTGTTATTTAAAAGATTAAAAAGCCCTCGTTGAGGGCTTTTTTGTGGTTGTTTGCCGCCTTTTGTTTTATTTAATGAGGGATATGATGGCTTGGCTCTTTCCTATAAAAAAACGGATCATCCCTGGAAAACGCTGGATAAGTATTCTTAGCCGTACTTTGCATCTGGTTGGTGTTTGTGGATTGGCGGGCGCTTATTTGTATCATCAGCCTATAGAGTCTTGGCAGTTGTTTCTCTATCTCACCGTTGTGAGTGGTCTGGTGATGAGCGGTTTGGAGATTTATACCGATGGCATCTGGCTTTTACAGCTTAGGGGTACGGCTATAGGTATTAAGCTGTTTTTGCTATCTACGATGATTTGGTGGTTTGAACAGCCGAATTCTAGTATATATTTTTTGGTCATTATTATTTCTGGTGTAGTATCCCATGCGCCCGGTAAAGTCAGGTATTTTTCGGTTTGGCATGGCCGTGTGGTTATGGATTCGTCTATGCGTAAAGGTAAGCAACTTACAGATTGTGGGGGATAGGTGGTTATGGTCTTAGAGCGTGCAAAAAGCTGGCAGAATGTATTGTCTGATGAGTTCGATCAGCCCTATATGCAGAAGTTGAAACAGTTTTTACAAGAGCAGAAAGACCTGCATAAGGTGATCTATCCCCATTCGTCTAATTGGTTCCATGCTTTGGAATCAACGCCGCTTGATGATGTGAAAGTCGTTATTTTAGGGCAGGACCCTTACCATCAGCCTGGACAGGCCCATGGTTTGTGTTTTTCCGTACAGCCGGGGGTGAAAATACCTCCCTCATTGGTAAATATTTATAAAGAGTTAAAGAGCGATTTGGGTGTTGAGCCTGTTTCCCATGGCTATCTAGAAAATTGGGCTAAGCAGGGTGTTCTGTTGCTGAATAGTGTGCTGACGGTAGAGCAGGGTGCAGCCGGTTCTCATCAAGGCAAGGGCTGGGAGCATTTCACTGATAAAATCATCCAAGTTATCAATGATAGATGTGAACATGTTGTTTTTCTTTTGTGGGGAAGTTATGCGCAAAAGAAGGGGGGCTGTATTGATACAGATCGACATTTAGTGCTTAAGGCGCCGCATCCATCGCCGCTCTCTTCTTACCGAGGTTTTTTTGGTTGCAGGCACTTTAGTCAAGCGAATGAATATCTTAGGCTGCATAAGCGTTCGATTATAACCTGGCAGCTCCCGCCTCAGGTTTAGTAATCTCAAGTGCTAACTCTTCTTGGTAGCTGTTTGTCTCACTGTAGTAATGATGCTGCCCGCGGCCATTTTTCTTGCTGTCATACATGGCAATGTCAGCATAATGAACTAGGGTTTCAAAATCAGTGGAGTTTGTTGGAGCGACGGCGGATCCTGCACTATATCTAACATGTATATCTACTGGTGTTGTTAAAATCGGTTGTAATAATTGCTGTTGCACACGTGAAATTATGCGATTTAGTGATTCGTGAAGCTGAGTTTCACTGTCTGCTTCGATAAGAAGAATAAATTCATCGCCCGCTAAGCGAGATAAAATATCTCCCTCTCTTAATTGAGCTTTGATGGCCTTAGTAAAGTTAACAAGAACTTTATCGCCTACATTGTGACCAAACTGATCGTTAATCGGTTTGAAAAAGTCTAAATCTATGAAGGTTACGGAGAGCCATTTATCCCCTCTGTTTACTTTGCTAAGCGCTTGATTAGCAAATGTTTCTAGCATTTTTCTATTAGGGATTCCCGTCAGTTGGTCTGTATGGGCAAGGGTTTTTAACTGGGTATATTGTTCTGATATCTGATTATGGGCGGAGGATAATTGTTTGAGATAACGTGTTCTGTTATCGGTAAAGCGCCAAACTGAATAAGCAGAAATAAAGCACATAGTGCATATCGCAATAAATAACATAAATAAAAGTGCATTTTGTGAATGGTTTTCAGATGCGATATGTTGTTTTAATTCGATTTCAAGCAGGTCTGCGTCTTCCATAATCTGAATAAATAGAGCATCGAATTGCTGATCTGATTTTGAATTTTTGTCAGGAAATTGGTAGCGAACGGTTGTTGTATTATGAAATTTTTGTAAAGAGTAGAGTAGCTTATTAACTTTGGCTCTTAGCTCTGTATTTTTTAGTGGGTAATAGGTGCCTTGATCATTTTTGCCACCATCGAGTATGGCTGTGGCATACCACTTAGCCATAGTGATGTGATGATAGACTGAGTCGATGGAGCGAACGCTATCACCTGATAGAATCTCTTCGAACCAAAGGTGGGCTAGGGCGGTTTCTAGTTTTATTTCAATGGAGGCATCAACCCAAGGAACATATTTTTGGCTGGTGCTTTTTGAGATGACATGAATATAGAGAAGCAGCAGAATACTAAGTATCGCGGTCATACCGATAAGTAGTAATGGTATGGTCGGGGTGTTCGTTGTACGCTTCATCCCCGCGCATCTCCCTTTGCGTTGTTTAATCCCATGCTGAGAAGTGTCTCGCTATTTGACGGCAAGGTCAACTGTTGGTATTTAATTGAGCACTTTTATTTGGGGAGAAAAAGCTTGGGATCTAATGTGTAAGGGAGTGTTTTTAACTCTACTGCTTGGTTGTGCAGTGATAAAGCGCTCTCTTCAGCTAAACTTTTCACGATAACGGCTAATATTCTGTATCTATTTTCACCGCATTGAGCGGAAAGTACAACGCGTCCCGCATTAGGTTTATTGGGCGCTGAGATTGATTCTCCTACTTGCGGCTCTTGATCAGTCGATACTTCTGCAAGATACATAGGCTTTTTTAGCTGTCCGCGATGTTGTAGGCGAGTAATGATCTCTTGGCCTGTATAGCAGCCTTTAGTGAAGCTAATCCCAGCGAAAACTTGGAAATTTGTCATTTGAGGAATAAAGGCTTCTTGGGTTTCAGCTCTAAGATCAGGGATACCAGCATCTATCTCACTGAGGATCCAGTCATTAGTTGAGCCAATCCCAACCTCTTCCGGTAACTGACGTACTATCTCTGTTACTGCATCATCGTCCATCCATATTTCAAAACGATCTCCAGGAACACGTACAATAAGGCCGTTACTTAATGAGATGATACTATTTGTTTCACTTGGGCTATTTCCAAACCAGCGTTCTATGAGTGTTTGAGCGCCTGGGCCGACTAAGCCTATTCCTGAGATTGTATGACTAATTTCTTGAGCTTCAGCTTTGGAAAAAATCATATATTTTTTCAGGTTCGCCGTCGCGCTTTCAAAAATATCCTGGCTCATACGTAGCCAGGCTTCTTCACTGCCTGCTTTAAGTAGACGAAATAGGCTTAACATATGCCCTTTGATGTTGCAGTGTGAGCCTAGTGAGCTGCCTGTCTTGAAAGCGTTGTTAACGTCACAGCTCAGTTGCCCTTGTAAGAATTTTTCAGTCTCAGGACCTTTAATGGAAAGGACGCGTTGGTGGATAAGAGGAACAACCTGCGTTTTTTTACCGCTACTACTTAATACGCGAGTTTTATCGGCGTTAAGTTGAATCTTTTTCTCTTCAAGTAAGGTTAGTAGGTTGTTCATTGTAACTCTTATACCTGTAGGTAATCGTTTAAGGTGCTCAGTCTACGCCAAAAAATAGTTGAGAACAGCAGACATATTTTAAGGTTATTTAATTCAGATTCTTTGATTCGCTGTTTTGTGAACCTATAGCTTCGCCCAGCTTTATGGGGCTGTTTGCATCTAAACCTGTTTGCCAGCTGATTTTGTCTTTACCGAATAATAATATAACCGTTGAACCTAGTTTAAAACGGCCCATTTCTGCGCCTTTCTCAAGCTTGATAGGTGGGATTGTTTCATTCTTGAATGATCTGTGTTCAGGCGCTTTTAGGCGGGGTGCTTCTTGGCCTGACCATACCGTCTCTATTCCAGCTACAATCATTGCACCTACTAATACCATTGCCATAGGGCCATGTTCGGTCTCAAAATGAGCAATCAGCCTTTCGTTGCGAGCAAATAGCTGTTCTACCCCTGCCGCCGTTGTTTGGTTTACTGAGAATAGATCACCAGGGACATAGGTTGTGTGGGTTAGTGTGCCAGCAATAGGCATGTGTACACGGTGGTAGTCCCGTGGAGAGAGGTAAATAGTGGCAAACTCGCCATCGATAAAAGGAGCGGCTATCTCGTGGTCACCACCTAAAAGGGTGGTTAAGCCGTAAGCGTGTCCTTTAGCTTGAAAGATTCGTCCATGTTCGATTTTACCTAATTGGCTAAATGCGCCATCGGCAGGACTTGTAATAACCCCCGGTGTTTGGTCAATAGGTCGAACATCATCTTTTAACGCTCGGGTAAAGAAAGCGTTAAAACTAGGGTAGTTTGTGGCAATCTCTTCCTGAGCTTCCGTCATATTGATCTGGTAGTTATTACAAAACCACTTTATAAAGCTGTTTTTTATCCAAGGGGTTGTACTGTCAGCGATTTTTCCGACCAGCCTAGATAAAAGGTGCTGAGGTACAATATGCTGAAAAAGAATAAACAGCGTCTCTTTTAGCTTTTTCATTATTTCTCCACAGGTGTTTCAGGTAGATTGCCCCATTCAAACCATGAGCCATCGTAGCAGCGAACATCGTTGAAACCTAAGTAGCGTGCCACGAAATAGGTTAAGCCAGAGCGGCGATGTGTTTGGCAGTGTGTAATGATTGTTTTCTCTGGGGTTATGCCCTGTTCTTTAAGTGCAGATAATAATGTATTAGCCGATTTAATCCGAAGATTATCTTCGCTAATAAGGCAATCTGTCCATTCAAAGTGGTGTGCTCCTGGAATATGCCCTCCTTTTGCGGCATTGATCACCTTTTCACCAGTATATTCTGGGTAACTTCGGGCATCCCATATAGCTAGATTCGGGTCTTGTAGATGTTGGGTTATAAACTCGACGTCAGCGATTAGTTTTGGGTTGATACTAATTTTGTAAGTAGATGCTTTTGCTTGATTTGCTGTTGTTTCAAGCGGAAATGCTTCTGTTGTCCAGCTTGTTATCTGCCCATTAAGCATTGAGCAGTTGTTGTGGCCAATAACATTTAAACTCCATATGAATCTGCCTGCCAAAGCTCCTTTCTGATCGTCATATGCGACTACAAGGCTTTTCTCTGTTAAGCCTATTGCCTTACATAATTGTTGGAGTTGGTCGTTAGATGGCAGCTTGTTCGGAACGGGAGGCTGTCCAGAGAGTAAAGAGGAGGGTGATAGATTAATAGCGTTTGGAATGTGCCCTTTTAAATAATTCTCTTCACTAGAGAGATCGACAATTAATAGATCTGGATTATTGAGGTGTTGATGTAGTTCAGAAGCCTCAATCAATAGGGGCAGTGTCATTGTGGTCGCTCCAAAAACTGATTAGAAAAAAGGATAATACTGGGTTGGTTTAGCGCTGGAAAGCGGGTTATATGGATATTTATAACAAACCAACCTGATGTAATTATTGAAATTAGGTTTTTATTTTTTGTAAGTTGGCGGTTGCCGCAGAGCATAAGTGTTTGAATAGCTCATAATGAAATTCAGATATTTCGGTGCCTGCCATATCATAATCTGCATGGATAATAGCGAGTGGTGCTTTGTTGGAGAATATGGACATGAGCAAGAAACCGTTGGGACTTCCCCAGTTGTGATAAGTTTCCGGTAGCATCGGCAGCAGCTGTTCTTTGTTGGTTGGCTTTATCCAGATGCAGGCAGGCTTATCTCTTAGCTTTTTAAAAAGACTCGGGACTTCAAGATCATATTTAAAGTTATGGATAGGGTGCTCATCGGTAAAGCCAACGCTAAGTGCTGTCTTGAGAGAGTGAGTTCTATGGTTTATGAGTAATAGAGCCACACGATTAAATCCTAGCCCTTTGCTTAACCCCTGAGTAAGTGCGCGTAGAATGTGCTTAGGTTGAGTATAGGCATCGTACCCTTTTGAAAACCGTTCAGATATTTGGTCATAAAGAAATTTGTCTAAAAATTCGGGTTTTGTTGTTGTGTTAGGTACTGAAGTGTTGAGTTTTTTGGGAAGGGAAGGCTCGATAATAGTGGGGCTGGTGGTTGGCATTAAACTACAAAGTAGCTTTTCTTCTTTAGACGATATGTGGTAGTTGATCGTTTCGTTTGATGGAAGTAATAGCATCTCTGCAGCGAGAGCCATAGTACCTGCTACATGGAATGTGCGTGATGAATGGGCGCAGGTAATATGTAAACTATTGATCGTTTCTGCAATTTCAGCTTTTAAATAATCATTAATAATGTCGATTATTTTCATTGATTTGGTGCTGTTCCAGCCGAAACTTGTCGTTAATGCTATCCAGTTGGATAGTTTTACAGGGAAAAACTTCTCTTGTACTAGATGGTTGATTTCGCGAAGGCTCTCTGCGCTTAAACGTGGATCGCCTAATGCTCTTTGATGGAGTTGTGCCAAGGTTTTCTTATTGGGTGACGTTTCATGCTCTAAGCTGGTGACAGCTAATTCTGAAATCCCCCAGCTCTCAATGAGACCGCGGGATATCTCTTGCACAGTGCAGCCGAGAATGTCGGTTTCAGCCAAGACTACGTCAATCTGTTCCTCTCGTATCTTTATCTGAATTTGGCTCATATGTAAGGCAGCATGTTGCCAGAGAAACCAATGCCCTACGCCATAAAAGAGAGAAGCCAGATAGGTTTCTTCTGCAAACAATGTACTTTTCCGCGCTAACCAAGCTTGAGCTTGAGAGGCTGCATGGTGGCTAACAGATATGTAACGGAAGTACATTTTTTGCGCCACGCTTGAAGGATTTAGCCTTAGCGGGGTGATTGTTTCGGAAACCGTTGAAATATTGTCGAGCCCCAATGAGTTAATCGCATGGTCAAGGCTCGTGACTTTTGAGTCGACCTTATCATGGAGTTCAGCGGCTTTGCGTACCATGTGTAAAGAGAGGACAGGGTCTGACTTTATTATTTTTTTTAGGTCTTGTAAGGGGGCTGAAGCATCACATAATTTGCGTTTTAGTCGGCGAAGTACACTGTTTCTTACAGGCAAAGGACGGTCTTTTAGGTAGCTAACCCAAGACTCTGCACCGTATGGAGAATTCGACATTTATACTACGCCTTTGTTCGCTGATTATTTATAATTCTAACTGCATTTAACTGTTTTGCTCCTCAATAGAGCAAAGAATATATTTGTAACTTTTCCAGCGTTGCTCGCTAATTGTGCCATCTTCGACCGCACTTTTCAGCGCACACCCAGGTTCTTTTTCGTGATTACAATCACGGAATTTACATAGACCTGCAAGTGGTTTTAACTCCCTGAAGCCACTTATAACGTCATCTAACTCAATGTGCCATAAACCAAATTCCCTGATGCCTGGGGAATCTATTAGGTCGCCACCATCGGGAAAGTGAAATAAGCGGGCGGTGGTTGTCGTGTGTCGACCTTTTTTGGTTTGTTCTGATAGATCGCCGACTTTTAGGTCTATACCGGGTAGGAGTGCGTTAATTAGTGAGGATTTACCTACACCTGACTGGCCCACGAATACACTGATTCTCTGGTCAAGTTTAGCTTTAAGTTCTGCAAGCCCTTGCTCTTTTGAGGTGGACGCAAGTAATACTTCGTAGCCTATATCTCGGTAGCGTTGCAGCATAGCTTCAATTTTATCTCGATTTTCAGTATTAAGAAGATCGGTTTTATTAAGCAAGATAACCGGTTCTATACCACTTAATTCTGCGGCAACGAGGTAGCGATCAATTAAATTTGCATGGGGCGTTGGCTCTACGGCTACAGTAATAACGATAAAATCAATATTTGCGGCTACAGGCTTCATCTCTCCGTATGGGTTAGGACGAAGTAGTTCGCTCTTTCTCTCTAGTTTGGCAACGACGACTCCGGTATCTTTACCTTGACGCCAGATAACGCGATCGCCAGTAACGAGCTGGCCTAAATTTGTACGCATATGGCAGCGGATTATGTCGCCCTTATGCTCACCTTCAGACGCTTCTACATCTACAGTACGGCCAAAGTGGGAAATAATAAGCCCATGTTGTTCTGGGCCTAGCTCGCTACTATCGAGCTGTTGCTCAATTGTGGAGTCTTTTTTGGACGCACGAGCAGTACGTTCGTCTTGGATCTTTTGAATGCGCCAGCTTTGACGGCGGGTAAGTTTACGTTTTGTCATAGGCTGTTAGTGACACGCCTTTAGTTGCTGTATGTTCTTAAAGAGTAGCGGCTGAATCACTAAATATCCCCGATTTTATGATTTTAATAGAATAATAAGGCCTGTTTACCTGCCCAAGGTAAGGTATTCTAAGGGAAAGTGCAGTGCCTGCGTCAACTTTGGAGGTTTTTAATGGAAAATAAGGGCAATTTGATCTGGATTGATCTAGAAATGACCGGTTTGGATCCTAAAAATGATGTAATTATTGAAATTGCGACTGTAGTGACGGATTCAGATCTGAATATTTTGGCTGAAGGTCCTATGCTGGCTATTCATCAAAGTGATCAACTATTAGATGGTATGGATGAGTGGTGCACTAATCAGCATGGTAAGTCTGGATTAACCCAGAGAGTAAAAGATAGCTCTGTCACTGAGGCTCAGGCTGAACAAGAAACTATTGCATTCTTGAAGCAGTATGTGGCTGCGGGTGAGTCTCCCATGTGCGGTAATAGTATAGGTCAGGATCGCCGTTTCCTTGATAAATATATGCCTGAATTAGAGGCTTTTTTCCATTACCGTAATTTGGATGTCAGCTCGCTGAAAGAGTTAGCTAAACGCTGGAAACCTGAAGTTGCTGCTGGTGTTGTTAAAAAAGGCTCTCACTTAGCTTTAGACGATATTCGTGATTCTATTGATGAGCTGAAGTATTACCGAGAGCACTTTATTAAGCTGTAAATTTATTTTCTTAGAATTTGATCTTATTTCGACGGGAGTGGGTGTGGATTGGCAATGCCCCTTCAGTCCTTTTAGTCGCTAACCTGTTGAGAGCCCATAAGCTATGTTCTTGTACGATCTCTGAACTATGGGATAGCTTTGCTTTCAGTGCGTTAATAACATTCTCCCCGCCATCACTATTACCTAAAGCAACAGCAATGTTTCTTAGCCAGCCAATATGGCCTGTTCGACGGATAGCGGAGCCTTCAGTTTTTTTCAGGAATGTGGGTTCATCCCAGTTGAAGAGCTCAATTAATTCGCTTTTGTCTAACTTTTGTCGAGGATGGAAGTCTTGTTCGTGAGTGAAATCGGCAAATCGATTCCAAGGACAGATCAATTGACAATCATCACAACCAAAGATGCGATTACCCATTTTGGGGCGGAGTTCTTCTGGAATAGATCCGCTTAGCTCAATTGTTAAATAAGAGATGCATTTTCGTGCGTCAAGCAGATGCGGTTGGGGAAAGGCTTGTGTTGGGCATACATCTAAACAAGCCGTGCATTTCCCGCAATGCTCTTCCGTACTGGGTTGATCTATAGGAAGAGGAAGATCGATCAGAAGTTCGCCCAAGAAAAACATGGAACCCGCTTCGCGGTTAAGGATAAGTGTATGTTTTCCACGCCAGCCGAGACCCGCTTTCTCAGCTAAAGGGCGTTCCAATAGAGGGGCGCTGTCAACAAAGGCTCGAAAGACTGTTTCACCTACTTCATCATCTATTTTTTTACCAAGCTGAGTTAGACGCTTACGAATGAGCTTGTGATAGTCTCGACCTAAAGTGTAACGAGAGATATAAGCATGTTTACCATCATCAAGCAGGTCTACGGCTGCAGTATCAGGTGGAAGGTAATCCATGCGTACGCAGATAATGCGTTGCGTTCCAGGGAGTAAACTATCAGCTGAGAATCGTTTGTCTAAATGATTGTTGAGGTACCCCATCTCACCGTGATATCCCGCTTCGATCCACTGTTCATAATGGGCTCTTTCCGCACTCAGATCGCAATCGGTAATACCGCATTGTTGGAAACCTAGCTCTTTTGCCCAGCTTTTTATCTTCTGTGCGAGCGTTGCTAGTGTATGTGATGGTTTATCTGGCATATATTCAGGCTTGCCCTTTACGGGGAAGATTCCTCATAATGTTCTAAAAACATAACGTTACATAAATAATTGGTTCGAGCGATGTCTGTTAACAGAGCGGTTCTTCCGGCGACATTATACACAGCGGAACAAACTCGTGTGCTGGATAGTACGGCAATCAATGAGTTTGGTATTCCGGGTATCCGCCTTATGCAGCGGGCGGGTCATGCTGTTTTTGCTGAAATGCTAGATCGTTTCCCAAATGTAACTGCAATTACAATAGTCTGTGGTGCTGGTAATAATGGAGGGGATGGTTTTGTTGTTGCCTTGCTCGCTAAACAGAAAGGGCTTGATGTCCAACTGGTTTGCGTAGGAGATGAACGCTTTCCTTTAGCGCTTAAAGGTGAGGCGTTATCTGCGTGGGAGCAACTGCAAGCGATCTATCCTAGCTATGAACTTTATAGGCCAGGTATGAGCTTTCGTGGCGGCCTATTAGTTGATGCTATGTTAGGCACAGGGCTTTCTGGTAAGGTTCGTGGTTTATTTTACACTGCGATTGAGCAGTTTAACGCTTCCTCTAAAGCTGTTATTTCAGTTGATACTCCTTCAGGGCTTTGTGCTGACACTGGACGGGTTTTGGGTGTGGCGGTCCATGCTGATATAACCATAAGCTTTATTGGCATGAAGCGGGGCCTGTTGACGGGACAAGCGGTTGATTACTGTGGAACACTGTTGTTTGATGATCTCAAGGTACCTGATGAGGTTTATGAAGCGGTTCCTGTTAATCTTTTTAGAACAACAGAAGAGGATCTCGGTGAGTGTTTGCCGCCTCGATCAAAGTCATCCCATAAGGGACGATTTGGTCACTTATTAGTTGTTGGTGGAGACCATGGTATGGGCGGGGCTGCTCTATTAGCTTCAGAAGCCGCTATGCGAAGTGGGGCTGGTTTAGTCACACTGGCTACACGTTCTGAACATGTGCTGGCTTCGTTAAGTCGCTGTCCAGAGATTATGGTTAAAGGGGTTGATTCAAGCGCCCAGCTGCAACCTTTACTCGATAAAGTAGATGTTATTGTTGTCGGACCAGGGCTTGGTCAGAACGCTTGGGCTGAGCAGATGCTCTTAACCGCGTTAGAGGCTGGTAAGCCTATGGTGCTAGATGCGGATGCGTTGAATTTGATGGTAAGTAAGAATTTATTTAGTAAATTTGAGCTTAAGCAGCGTAATAAATGGCTATGTACACCCCATCCGGGCGAAGCTGCACGCTTACTGGGTGAAACCGTGAATGATATAGAACAGGACCGTTTTGATGCGGTTGAAAGGTTGCAGACTGTTTGTGGTGGCACTGTAGTTTTAAAAGGTGCTGGTTCGCTGGTGTCGGCGGGTGATGCGAGCTATTTGTGTTCTGCTGGTAATCCAGGGATGTCTGTTGGCGGAATGGGTGATGTATTATCGGGTATTTGCGGGGCATTTATGGCGCAAAAGATGAGCCCTGAAAATGCAGCCCGTATCGCTGTTTATGTGCATGCGACAGCCGCTGATTATATTGCTCAGTCTCAAGGGGAGGTTGGGATGTTGGCGTCCGATCTTTTTTTAACGATTCCTAAAGTGATAAATGGTCAATATGAGTAAAGAGTATCGGATTGAGCTGCCTGATGAAGATTCCATGGTCGCCTTTGGTTACAAAATAGCCCAAGCTACAGAAAATGGGGGAGTTGTTTTTTTATTAGGTGATTTGGGTATGGGTAAGACCACCTTAAGTCGTGGTGTTATTAGAGGGGCCGGTCATCAAGGCTCGGTTAAGAGTCCTACCTATACGCTGGTGGAGCCTTATGAAATTAATGGTAAACATATCTATCATTTCGATCTGTACCGTTTATCGGATCCTGAAGAGTTAGAGTACCTTGGTATTCGTGATTATTTTGATGAGGATGCGCTGTGTTTAGTTGAATGGCCAGACAAAGGTCGTGGTATGTTGCCGAAGGCCGATTTAGTGTTGCAGATAGAGTTATTGGGGTATGGTCGGCAGTTAAGCTGGACGCCGCAGACTGAACTAGGCCAGATCATGGCCGATAAGCTTGTTGATTAAAAGATTAGATGTTGGGTCATAAGTTGGGTTAGGGTGTTTTGCTTTTTGTGAAGGGGTTTTTTTAGGCTTTATGCGAATAACGAAGTATAAGCGGGTTGTCAGTTGGTTGTTTTGTACGGCCCTGTCGCTTGGCAGTTTTTTTGTTCAAGGGGCGGAAGTCGAAAAGGTGCGTATCTGGCTTGCACCGGATCATGCTCGTTTGGTTTTTGATCTTTCGGGGCCTGCTACGCATAAGGTTTTTACATTAAATAACCCTGAACGTATCGTTTTGGATATTGAGAATACGACGTTAACGGCAGATTTAGAGCGCCTAGGTCTCGAAAAAAGTCCGGTTGAGCGTATTCGTTCCGGTAAAAACGGTAAAACACTTAGATTGGTATTAGACCTTAAACATGCGGTGCGTCCGAAGAGCTTTGAGCTTAAACCTAATCAAAAATATGGCCACCGTTTGGTCTTGGATCTTTATGAAAAAGAATCCTTAGTTAAAGCGACTAAAACTGCTGAGCCGCAGGCGATAGCTGGCCGAGATATTGTGATCGCTATTGACGCGGGACATGGGGGCGATGATCCGGGTGCTATAGGGAGTGGGCGAGTTAGGGAAAAAGATGTCGTACTTGCGATGGCAAAAGAGTTGAAGCTACGTTTAGATCAAACGCCTGGCTACAAAGGTCAGATGACACGAACAGGTGATTACTACGTTAGCTTGCGTGGTCGAACGTCGGCGGCACGAAAATATAATGCAGATCTTTTTGTCTCAATTCATGCGGATGCGTTCAAAGACCCTCGAGCTAGAGGAGCTTCTGTTTGGGTACTTTCTTCGAGAGGGGCGAGTAGTGAAATGGGTCGATGGTTGGCAAGCAAAGAGAATAGTGCCGATTTGATTGGTGGTGTGGGCAGTGTCAGCTTAGATGATAAAGATAATGTATTAGCGAGTGTGCTGCTTGATATGTCGATGACGGCCAGTCGAGAAGATAGTCGCTCTATAGCGAAAGGCATTCATACTAATATTAAGCGCTTTGCGCGTATGCATAAGTCCCATGTAGAGCAGGCTGGGTTTGTAGTGCTTAAATCACCGGACATTCCTTCCATTTTGGTTGAGACGGGGTTTATCTCCAATCCGGGTGAAGCTGCGAACTTAAAAACCAGAAGTTATCAAAAGAAGATGGCTGATGCGATCTATAAAGGTATTGTGCAACATTTTGAACGGAAGCCGCCGGCTCTAACGCTTATAGCACAGCGTAAAGCAAAGGATACTCGTAGCTACAAAGTTGTACGAGGTGATACCCTCTCCGTTATTGCTTCAAAAAATGGTGTCTCATTGGCATCGCTTCGTAAGGTTAATAGCCTTAAAAATGATACGATCAAAATTGGTCAAGTTCTAAGAATTCCCGCAAGTTAAAGGATTTTTAATGTCACGTATTCATTTGCTATCACCGCGTTTAGCTAACCAGATAGCAGCGGGGGAGGTTGTTGAACGTCCTGCTTCAGTTATAAAAGAGATCTTAGAAAACAGCCTTGATGCCGGCGCTAATAAGGTCGATGTGGAGGTAGAGCAGGGCGGTGTTAAGTTAATGCGTGTCCGGGATAATGGCTCCGGTATAGATAAAGAGGATCTACCATTAGCGCTTAGTCGGCATGCAACATCGAAAATACAGGTGCTGGAAGATTTAGAGGCGGTGGGAAGTTTAGGCTTTCGCGGCGAGGCTTTAGCCAGTATTAGTTCCGTTTCTCGCTTATCATTGACCTCCCGGCAGGCCTCGCAAGAGAGTGCTTGGCAGGTACAGACAGAAGGGCGTGATATGGAGGCTACAATGGAGCCTGCAGCCCATCCTGAAGGGACAACGGTTGAAGTTAAGGATCTTTTTTTTAATACACCTGCCCGTCGTAAATTCCTTAAAACAGAGAAAACAGAATTTCGCCATCTAGATGAAGTGGTTAAGCGCCTTGCGTTAAGTCGTTTTGATGTGGCTTTTCAGTTACGACATAACGGAAAGGTGATCCATCAACTTCGGCAGGCAGATAGCCAGTTAGAGCAAGAGCGGCGAGTTGCTAATATTTGTGGTTCAGCCTTCATTGATAACGCTTTAAATGTTGATGTTGTTGCAGAGGCTTCAGGACTAAGGTTGTGGGGTTGGGTTGGCTTACCTACCTTCTCACGTAGTCAGGCGGATCTGCAGTATTTCTTTGTTAATGGCCGAATGATTAGAGACAAAGTGGTTACTCATGCTGTGAGGCAGGCTTACGCTGATGTTCTTTATCATGGTCGTTTTCCTGCGTATGTTCTCTATTTAGAGCTTGATCCTTCCTTAGTTGATGTGAATGTTCATCCAACCAAGCATGAGGTTCGGTTTCGTGAAAGTCGCTTAGTTCACGATTTTTTATTTAGAACTTTACATAGATTAATTGCAGATATGCGGCCACAAGATCAGCTGGGTGGTGAACGAACGGCTGAAAATGTAGGTTTTGAGCAGGGATTGCAACCCGTTTCAGCTGTTCAAGAGCCGTTGCATGAGCAGGGGAGAATGGCGTTTACTCAGCGATCTGCGGTTCGTTATGGGGAGGGCGCCGCATCTCTTTCTGGGTATAGATCGAGTTATCCACAGCCACCATCGCAGGGGCAGGTTAATGATCAGTTGACCGGCTATGCTGCGTTGCATCCTGATAATACTCAGCAGGCCGCTGAAAATGATGATGCTCAAGAGCAATGCCCTCCGATGGGGTATGCCGTTGCTCAGTTGCATGGGGTTTATATTCTTGCAGAGAATGCACAAGGTTTAATTGTCGTAGATATGCACGCGGCCCATGAACGTATTGTGTATGAGCGTATGAAACAGTCTTACGAAGAAGATGTTGTGCGCTCACAGCCCTTGTTGGTGCCTTTGAGCCTTGCTGTAAGCGAGCGTGAAGCGGATTGTTCTGAAGAGTATGCAGATACATTTAAGCGTTTAGGTTTTGAATTAGCACGTATGGGTGAAGAGACAATCGTTGTACGCCAAGTGCCGGTTTCTTTAGCTAAAGGTAATGTTGAGCAGCTTATTCGAGATGTATTATCAGATATGCTCGTCTATGGTGAAAGTAAGCGAATAGAGCAGCATATTAACGAGTTACTTGGAACTATGGCTTGTCATGGTGCAGTGAGAGCGAATCGGCAGCTAACAATACCAGAGATGAATGCGCTGCTACGTGATATGGAAAATACAGAGCGTAGTGGGCAGTGTAATCATGGGCGGCCTACGTGGAGTCAAATGACGATGAGCGACCTTGATAAATTATTTATGCGTGGACAGTAGTTGAGGGTGATTTGAGTAATTTACCGGTTGTTTTTTTAATGGGGCCTACAGCTTCAGGCAAAACTGATCTTGCCATGCAGCTTTACGATAATATGCCTTGTGAAATAGTCAGTGTTGATTCTGCGATGATTTATCAAGGAATGGATATAGGCACGGCAAAGCCTGATGCTGCCACGTTGGCGCGTTATCCTCATAAATTGATTGATATATGCGATCCCCTTGATGCGTACTCAGCGGCTGAATTTCGTTGTGATGCTTTGGCACAAATTGAAGAAATTCGATCAGCGGGAAAAATTCCTCTTTTGACTGGGGGAACTATGCTGTACTTTCATGCCTTAAAGAATGGGTTGGCCACGTTACCGAAGGCTGATGCAGATGTGCGGGAGCGAATTCTTAAAGAGGCTGAATTGAATGGCTGGGAGAGTATTCATAGTCGTTTAGCTGAAGTCGATCCAGAATCTGCAGCTCGCTTAAATAAAAATGATTCGCAGCGTTTACAGCGTGCCCTTGAGGTGTATGAGATCACTGGTCGGCCTATGAGTGAACTCTGGGCAGAACAAAAAGCACAACAACCTGATTTTTCTATTATTCCTATGGCAGTAATGCCTAAAGATCGTTCTGAACTACATGAACGTATAGAAAAACGCTTTGATATTATGCTGGATCAAGGCTTTATAGATGAGGTTAGGGGGTTGTGGGATCGTGGTGATTTAACGCTGCAAATGCCCGCCGTACGCTGTGTTGGCTATAGACAGGTGTGGGAGTATTTTGCTGGAACTTGGGATTTTGAAACTATGAAATTCAAAAGTGTAGTAGCTACGCGCCAGCTAGCAAAAAGACAGGTTACTTGGCTAAGAAGTTGGGAAAATCTTACTTGGATGGACAGCCATGACTCAAAACTATTATCTAATGCCTTGAAATTAGTGGATGGTGGCATTATATAATGTCATGCTGGACTGAAAAAATGCCGTATATTAGTTGTAATTCGGCTACAGTGAGGCGAATTGTGCGCCGTCAGCAATACTATAACGACAAAATATAAAATATTTCTTGGGAAGGAGTTTGCAAAATGTCAAAAGGGCAATCGTTACAAGACCCTTATTTAAATGCGTTACGTAAGGAACGCATTCCGGTCTCTATTTTTTTGGTAAATGGTATTAAGTTGCAGGGACAGATTGAATCGTTTGATCAGTTTGTCATTCTGTTAAAAAACACAGTTAGTCAGATGGTTTACAAGCATGCAATTTCTACAGTTGTACCTGCGCGCCCTGTAAAACTACCGGCGGCTGACGAAATGAAAGCTGAGGACTGATAATAATTGTTCTTTGAGCGACCGAAGAGTGGCGAATGCGCCATATTAGTACACATGAATTTGGCAGCTGCTGCTGACCAAGAAAGTCCAAAGGAACTCGAAGAGCTGGCATTATCAGCTGGTGCAGATCCGGTTGAATTTCTTACCGGGTCTCTTGGGCATCCGAACCCTAAGTTCTTTATTGGTCAAGGCAAGCTTGAAGAGCTAAAAGTATTGGTTGATCATCACAACTCTGAAGTTGTGATCTTTAATCATGCTTTGAGCCCTGCTCAGGAACGAAACATTGAACATGAAATTCAATGTAGAGTGCTTGATCGTACAGGGCTGATATTGGATATATTTGCTCAGCGTGCGCGTACTCATGAGGGTAAGTTGCAGGTTGAGTTAGCGCAGTTAGATCATATGTCGACTCGCTTGGTTCGAGGCTGGACCCACCTAGAAAGACAAAAAGGTGGTATAGGTCTGCGAGGTCCAGGTGAAACACAGCTTGAGACTGACCGGCGTTTGCTTCGGGCACGTATGAAGTCTATTCATAAGCGCTTAGAAAAAGTACGTAAACAGCGAGATCAAGGGCGGCGCTCAAGAAAACGTGCCGAAGTTCCAACGCTCTCGCTGGTTGGCTATACCAATGCTGGTAAGTCCACACTGTTTAATTCTCTTACAGCCTCTGAGGTTTATGCGGCTGATCAGCTTTTTGCGACGCTTGATCCTACATTGCGCCGTATAGAAATTGAAGATGTTGGGTCTGCGATATTAGCTGATACTGTTGGTTTTATTCGTCACCTTCCGCATAAGTTAGTTGAAGCATTTAGAGCAACATTGCAAGAAACGATTGAAGCAACGTTGTTGTTACATGTTATTGATTGTCATGATGATGACAGGCATGAGCATATAACTGAAGTTGAGCACGTTTTAAGTGAAATCGGGGCCGATGAAGTTCCTGTGCTTGAGGTTTATAACAAAATAGACCTGCTTGAGGGGCGTGAAGCAAGAATCGATCGTAACGAAGAGGGTAAGCCTATTCGTGTGTGGCTTTCTGCTGTTGCAGGCGTAGGTCATGACCTGTTATTTCAGGCTGTGAATGAGTTGCTTGCGGATGATGTTTATCATGATCGTGTCTCTTTACAGCCAGACGAAGGGCAGTTTAGAGCAAAGTTATATGAAAGTGGTGCGGTGCTTTCGGAGCAAATGGATGATAAAGGGTCTATTGTTCTTGAAGTGCGTATACAAAAGAAAGATATGTTACAAATTTTGAGTCGGTTGGGTATGTCTCGGGAACGTTGTTTCCCAATGGAGGTCAATCCTTATTGATTTAATTTGATTGCTGGAGCTGTTTTGTGAATACTTCGGGTATTGCGAGGGGCTGAGTAATATCAATCGAATAATACTTATTGAATTTGTGTGTTTTAATCTAGCTAACTAGTTGTTTATACGGAGTGGCATATGGCTTGGAATGAGCCTGGTGGTAATGGTGATAATAAAGATCCTTGGGGTAGTGGTAATAATAACCGAGGGGGAAATAAAGGGGGTGGTGATCAAGGACCGCCGGACTTAGATGAGGCATTGCGGAAATTGCAGGATAAGCTGAGTGGCATATTCGGTGGTTCCGGTAAAAATAATGCCGGAAATGGCGGTGGTTCAAGTACATCCTCTGGTGGTGCTGGCTTGTTCTGGATTATTGCGCTTATTGCTATCGTGATTTGGGCTGGTATGGGGGTATATACCGTCGATCAGCAAGAACGAGGTGTAGTGCTACGTTTAGGTAAGTATAACGATACTGTTGGCCCTGGTTTACAGTGGAATCCGCCGTTAATTGATCTGGTTGAAAAAGTAAACGTAACGCGTGTACGCACGCGTGATCATCGTGCACTTATGTTGACTAAAGATGAAAATATTGTGGATGTTGAAATGACGGTTCAGTACGTTATTACTGATGCCAAAGGGTTTGTGCTAACCGTTAGAGATCCTGAAGCGAGTCTTTCTAATGCTGCAGAATCTGCACTTCGTCATGTAGTTGGTTCTACCAATATGCATTCAATCTTAACCCAAGGTCGTGAGCAGCTGTCTATTCAAGTGCAGGAACGCTTGCAGGGTTATATGACTGATTATGGTACAGGTCTGCGTATATCTAAGGTCAATATTAAAGAGGCTAAAGCACCTAACCAGGTTCAAGATGCATTCGATGATGTGATCAAGGCGCGAGAAGATGAGCAGCGAGTTAAAAACGAAGCTGAATCTTATGCTAATGGTATTATTCCAGAGGCCCGTGGTCAGGCGCAGCGTGTGCTAGAAGAGGCGAGTGCCTATAAGGAGCAGGTTGTTGCCCGCTCTGAAGGTGATGCTAAGCGTTTTACGGCACTGTTGACTGAGTATGAAAAGGCTCCTGATGTTACTCGTGAACGTTTGTACTTAGATACAATGCAGGAAGTGCTTGCTGCTAACCCTAAAGTTCTTGTAGATGTTGAGGGTGGTAATAACATGATGTATTTACCGCTTGATAAAATCATGCAGAACCGTCCGGTATCGGCAGATGCTAATTCGCCAGTTCGTTTAGATAGTCAAAGCTTGAGAGAAGTGACTGATCAGGTGGTGAATGAGCTTCGTATAAGACAGAGTACGCGTAGGGAGGGTCGATAATGCAATCTAAATCTATGGTAGGCCTAGCTTTACTGGCTGTTGTTGTTTTGTTGGCTCAAAGCTCTCTTTATATAGTGAAAGAAACTGAACGTGCTGTATTGCTGAAGTTTGGTGAGGTTTCTGAGGCTGATGTTGCACCGGGATTGCATTTTAAAATTCCGGTTATGAACAAAGTACGAAAGTTTGATTCTCGTATTTTGACGTTGGATACGCGTCCGCAAGCTTATTTGACACTAGAGAAAAAGCGTTTGATCGTTGATTCTTTTGTGAAATGGCGTGTATCAGATGTGCAAAAGTTCTATACGGCTACCTCGGGTGATGCACTGAAGGCCGCTCAATTGTTATCTGACCGTGTTGACACGGGTTTACGTAATCAATTTGGTGAACGTACTGTTACTGAAGTTGTGTCAGGTGAGCGTGAAGAATTGATGCGTGAGCTGACTAATAAGCTAAGTGCAATTGCGATCCAAGAGTTCGGTGTTGAAGTGGTTGATGTGCGTGTTAAGCGTATTGATCTACCGCAAGAGGTATCTGAATCTGTTTATGGACGTATGCGTTCAGAGCGTGAGCTTGAAGCCCGTGAACTTCGTTCTCGCGGTAAAGAGTTAGCGGAAGGTATTCGTGCGGATGCCGATCGTCAGAGAACGGTTATTGAGGCTGAAGCTTATCGTGAATCTGAAGAGCTTCGTGGTGAAGGTGATGCGGTTGCAGCAAATAATTATGCTAAAGCCTATTCTGCTAACCCTGAGTTCTACTCGTTTTACCGTAGTTTGCAGGCGTACCGCGAGTCATTTTCTCAAAGTGGCGATGTGCTAGTCTTAAAGCCTGACAGCGATTTCTTTAAGTACATGGGGCAACCTGGTGTACGTTAAGAAATGTTGATGTGAAAATGCACAAAAAAACGGTTCAGGGGAAGGCATTCCCCTGATTCCGTGATAGAATACGGCAGCCGGGTTAAAGCCCGGTTTTTTTGTGTGATAAGATTGGGGATATTAAGTAGTGTCATCTGAATTAGTTGATGGTTTGGTGATTGGTTTCTGCTTGATGCTTATACTCGAAGGTATTATTCCATTCCTCTATCCACAGCGTTGGCGCAATCTTGTTCAGCAGCTTGCGCTTGTCAGTGACCGGTCTCTACGTTTTATCGGCCTTGGCAGTATGCTACTAGGGGTTTTTCTTCTCTACGTAGTTCATTAAAGATTTATTGAAGTATCGGGTTTTTGCCCGGTGTGATGTTTTTTTGAGATATACGGAGTACCACATGGCATTGGCAGATCGTTGGCTGCTACCGGAAGGTGTGCAAGAACTTCTTCCTTCGCAAGCCCGTCGCGTTGAAATTTTACGTAGGCGTCTATTGGATCTGTACGAACATTGGGGTTATGAGCTCGTTATGCCGCCTTTGTTTGAACATCTAGAATCTCTGCTTACCGGTGTTGGTCGTGATTTAGAACTCAATACGGTTAAAGCTACGGATCAGATGAGTGGTCATTTGATCGGTGTACGTGCAGATATTACGCCTCAAGTTGCACGTATAGATGCTCACCGTTTGCGTGAATCGGGGGTAACACGTCTTTGTTATGCCGGTCCTGTTGTTCATGCTATGCCGGCACAGCCTTTAGCTTCACGTAATCCTCTGCAAATTGGTGCTGAACTTTATGGTCACTCAGGTATTGAGAGTGATGTAGAGGTTATCTCTCTGATGGTTGAGACCATGCAAATGGTAGGCCTTGAGCATGAGTTGAGTATAGATTTAGGTCATGTTGGTGTGTTTACTGGGTTGATGGAAATAGCTGAGCTGACTGACCAGCAGCAAGATCAGTATCTAGATATATTAAGCCGTAAGGCTTTGCCAGAATTAGAAGTGTTTGTAGCCTCCTTAGATGCGCAGCCTATCATTGCTCAGTGTTTATTAGCGTTACCACGTTTAAACGGTGGTGTTGAAGTACTGTCTCGTGCTCGTACATTATTTGCTGAAGCGCCGAAGCGTGTACTCGATGCAATTGAGTATTTGCAGCAATTAGCTGATCGCATTGCGTTACGTTTCCCTGATTTGGATCAGTATTTTGATCTGAGTGAATTACGTGGTTATAACTATCATACGGGTGTTGTTTTTGCTGCATATACTCCTGCGTTTGGGCAAGCGATTGCTAAAGGCGGCCGTTATGATGAAATTGGCCGAGATTTTGGTCGTGCACGTCCTGCAACGGGTTTTAGTGCGGATTTGCATAGACTGGTTGAGCTCTCTAAAGAGGTCGCTCCAAGTCTTGAAGTAGTTTTGGCGCCAGCTGAGGAGGATGCTTCGCTTTTAGATAAAGTGAAACAGCTTCGTTCCGAGGGTGTTTGTGTGATTTATGCGTTGTCTGGTGTTGAATCGGCAGCAAAGTGTACCGCTCAGTTAGTGCGGTGTAATGGTGAATGGATCGTTAGCGATCTGTAACTTGTATTAAATTTATTAAGTAATCTCAAGTAGGCAGCAATGGGCAAAAACGTAGTCGTTCTGGGTACCCAATGGGGTGATGAAGGTAAAGGCAAAATCGTTGATTTGCTAACAGACCAAGCATCAGCAGTCGCTCGCTTTCAAGGCGGACATAATGCTGGGCATACGTTGGTTATAGACGGTGAAAAAACTGTTTTGCACCTGATTCCATCGGGGATATTACGCGACAATGTCGTGTGTATGATTGGTAATGGTGTAGTGCTTTCGCCGGAAGCGCTGTTGAAAGAGATTAAAGGTCTTGAAGATGCAGGGGTTCCTGTACGTGAGCGTTTGCGCTTAAGCCCTGCTTGTCCTCTTATTCTTCCTTATCATGTTGCATTAGACCAGGCGCGAGAGCTTGCGCGTGGTGAGGCAAAAATTGGTACAACAGGTCGTGGTATAGGTCCTGCGTATGAAGATAAAGTTGCTCGTCGAGGTTTGCGTTTGGCTGACCTTATGGATAAAGAGCGCTTTGCGATTAAGCTAAAAGAGGTTGTGGAGTATCACAATTTCCAGCTTGAGCATTATTACAAAGTTGAGCCGGTTGATTACCAAACCGTTCTTGATGAAGCGTTAGCGATGGGTGAGCAGATTGCGCCTATGGTTGCTGATGTAACAGCAATGCTTCATGACCTGAGAAAAGCAGGTAAGAATATTATGTTTGAAGGTGCTCAAGGATCGTTATTAGATATTGATCACGGCACTTATCCATATGTTACCTCTTCTAATACTACGGCGGGCGGTGCGTCTACAGGTAGTGGTTTTGGGCCGTTATATCTGGATTATATCTTAGGTATCACTAAGGCCTACACTACGCGTGTGGGTGGTGGACCGTTTCCGACTGAGTTGCATTGCAATGTAGGCGAAGGTCTTGCAGAACGTGGTCATGAATTTGGTTCGACTACAGGGCGTGCGCGTCGTTGTGGTTGGTTTGATGCGGTTGCTCTAAAGCATGCGATTCAAATCAACTCTGTATCGGGTCTTTGTTTGACTAAGTTAGATGTTCTGGACAGCATGGATGAGATTAATATCTGTGTAGGTTATAAGGACTCTGAAGGTAATTTGGTTACTTCTCTAAGTGGTAGTGAAGACTACGAAGTAGTAGAGCCTGTTTACGAAACTATGTCGGGTTGGAGTGAAAGTACGGTTGGTGCTCAATCAATTGATGAGCTGCCAGCAGCTGCTGTCGCTTATATTAAGCGTATTGAAGTTCTGGTTGAGGCACCTGTAGATATCATCTCTACTGGGCCTGATCGTATTGAAACGATTATTTTACGCAACCCTTACGAAGTGTAAGGGTTCGTTTAGATACAAAAAAACCGGCATTAGCCGGTTTTTTTTGTATCTAAAAAAGCTTATTTCAAATCATCAGTCAGTGATGGTTGAAGTGCTTTGATTAGGGCTTTAAACATTTTCGGGTTGCCCGCAATTAGATTGCCGTTCTTGCGGAAATCATTGCTGCCTTTGAAATCGCCTACAAGTCCGCCAGCTTCTTGGATAAGGAGTAGGCCTGCTTCAATTTCACTGTAGTTTAGGCCAATTTGATAGTAGCCATCGATTCGGCCAGCAGCGATATAAGCCAAATTAAGTGCTGGGGAACCGCCGTTATAGATGGTGCCGCCAGTAGAGGTGATGTCACGAAAGATATTTAAGTAAGTGTCTAGGTGGTCTTTGTCGCTTTTGCGATTAAAGAAACCTGTGCTAATCAAGGCATTTTCTATGCCTTTATGGTTGCTTACGCGTAATCGCTTACCGTTTAGCTGAGCACCGTGGCCTCGGCTTGCGGTGAACTCTTCATTTGTGATTGGATTCAAAATAAGCGCATGTTCGATGCGGTTATTTTGTTGGCCCGCAATGCAAAGCGCAAAAGTAGGCAAGCCATTGGAGAAATTGGATAGGCTATCAATTGGGTTTATAGTCCAAGTAAATTCAGGGCCTTCGCCGATAGGTGCATGCTCCCCCGTATACTCCCCGATCACTTTGTGATTTGGGTAAGCTTTATGAATCGCCTGAGTAATGCTTAATTCAGCTTTTTTACATGTTTCGCTGATTAATTTTGCTGCATCCGCTTGTTCTGATTTTACAAGATCTAAGCGTTCGACGGCGCGGGTAATCTGTTCTCCTGCGACGCGAGCAGCGCGCAGTGCAATGTTAACCATAGGTTGCATCTGATGGGGACCTAAAGACTGTACAAAATTGAAGCGAGCATTATACCTGAGGATGAGGGTGTCGTGAATAAAAGCTTGTATTAAGTCGTCGATTAGATGTGCTTAATAGCTGAATTGATATCGCTAGGTCTGTTAAAATAGAGTATTTCCTACTTTTAAGGTTAATTTGATGTCAGTTAATGTTCGTATCGTGCTTGTTAATACGACCCATCCTGGAAATATTGGTGGGGTGGCACGTGCAATGAAAAATATGAAGTTTGAAGAGCTGCATCTTGTTGCCCCTAAAAAGTTTCCTCATCCTAATGCTGATGCTCGCGCTTCGGGTGCTACTGATCTTTTAGAGCGTGCTGTTATTCATGAAACCTTAGAAGATGCGATTGCTGATTGTCAGTTGGTAGTTGGGACAAGTGCGCGAGGGCGTCATATTCCTTGGCCTGTTGTTGATCCTCGTGAATTGGCGTCAATCGTCTCTCCTATAATGACAGATAAAAAAGTCGCGATTGTTTTTGGTAGAGAGGATCGAGGCTTGACTAATGAGGAGTTGCACTTATGTCATCATCATGTGCATATCCCATCTAATGAGGCGTTTAGCTCCTTAAATCTTGCGGCTGCAGTTCAAGTTATCACTTATGAGTTACGTATGGCTTCTTTGTATGCTGAGCAAAATAAAGCGCATAAGCCCCAATGGGGTACAGAGTGGGATATGGATTTGGCAGAAAGTGCTGATTTAGAACGGTTGTTTGAGCATATGGAGCAGACGTTGATTGATATAGAATTTTTAGATCCGGAACGTCCGCGTCAATTAATGCCTAGGCTTCGTCGACTTTATCTTCGCTCTTTAATGGATAAGGTTGAGGTGAATGTGTTGCGTGGTATTTTAACAGCGACTCAGAAGCAGCTTAAAAAGTAATCTTTGATTTGGGGCGTGGGGTTGTTCGCTATTCGTGTTAGAATTTGCGCACAAAGTAGGTAAAGCCCTACCAAAGAGGTTGGTTATTTAATTGACCTTTTTAGTCGGGTATTGCATAATGAACTCAAATGCTAACTCGCATCGGGGTAAAGAATATGCGACTGACGACTAAAGGGCGCTATGCTGTGACAGCAATGCTTGATTTGGCTCTTCATGAAGGTAAAGGGCCTATTAGCTTGGCTGATATATCAGAAAGGCAGGGAATCTCTTTGTCATATCTAGAGCAGTTATTTGCAAAACTGCGTAGAAATGAATTAGTGCGTAGTGTACGAGGCCCGGGTGGCGGCTATCAGCTTAATCGTGAACAATCGATTATTAATGTTGCTGAAGTTATCGACGCAGTAAATGAATCGGTTGATGCGACAGGCTGTCAGCGTCATGGCGATTGTCAGAATGGCGAGATTTGCCTCACCCACCATTTGTGGTGCGATTTAAGTGACCAAATTCATGGTTTTTTAAGAAGTATATCTTTGGCTGATTTAGTGGCTAGAAAAGATGTGCAAAATATTTCAGAACGTCAGAATCGAGTCAATTTAGATCAGATTATGACGGGATCAGATACTCTGGCGCTTTCAGATAAAGCGTCTGTATAAGTAGGCTCGGAGAGAATAAATGAAAACACCGATTTATCTGGACTATTCAGCTACAACACCTGTGGATCAACGCGTCGCGAATAAAATGATCGAGTGTTTGACTGTAGATGGTAACTTTGGGAATCCGGCTTCTCGCTCACACCTTTTTGGTTGGAAAGCAGAAGAAGCTGTTGAGATTGCACGTCGTCAAGTTGCTGATCTGATTAATGCTGATCCGCGTGAAATTGTGTGGACTTCGGGTGCTACAGAATCTGATAACTTAGCTATAAAAGGCGCAGCACACTTTTATCAAAAGAAAGGTAAGCACATTATTACCTCGAAAATTGAACATAAAGCTGTGTTAGATCCTTGCCGTCAGCTTGAGCGTGAAGGGTTTGAAGTAACCTATTTGACGCCTAATTCTGATGGTTTAATTGAGCCGCAAGCGGTTGCAGATGCTATTCGTGAAGATACAATTCTAGTATCTCTGATGCATGTAAATAACGAAATCGGCACTATTACTGATATAGAAGCTATTGGCGAGCTAACACGTGCTAAGGGCATTATCTTTCATGTAGATGCGGCTCAGAGTGCAGGAAAAATTGAGATTGATTTAGCTAAAGCAAAAGTTGATCTAATGTCGTTCTCTGCGCATAAAATGTATGGGCCAAAAGGGATCGGTGCTCTATTTGTACGCCGTAAACCGCGTGTTCGTTTAGAAGCACAAATTCATGGTGGTGGTCATGAGCGTGGCATGCGTTCAGGCACATTGCCTACCCATCAGATTGTTGGTATGGGTGAAGCTGCTCGTATCTGTAAAGAAGAGCTAGCGGCAGATACTAAAGCAATTATTGCACTACGTGACCGCTTTCTAGCCGGTATTGACGGTATGGAAGAGGTTTACCTGAATGGCTCTAAAGAGCAGCGCATTCCAGGTAACCTTAACATTAGCTTTGCTTTTGTTGAGGGTGAATCATTACTGATGTCATTAAAAGATCTAGCTGTTTCGTCTGGTTCTGCTTGTACATCTGCAAGTTTAGAGCCTTCCTATGTGCTTCGTGCTTTAGGTTTAAATGATGAGTTGGCGCACAGTTCTATTCGTTTCTCATTCGGTCGTTTTACGACAGAAGAGGAAGTGGACTATGCAGCGGCACAGATTGAAGAAGCAGTGAGCAAATTACGTGAGCTTTCACCGTTGTGGGATATGTTTCAAGACGGTGTTGATTTGAGCAAAGTTGAATGGGTTCATCACTAATTCAACGCTGAAAGTTTTTTGGAGGTCGTCATGGCTTATAGTGAGAAAGTTATTGATCATTACGAGAACCCTCGTAATGTTGGCAAAATGAATGATAAAGATGCAAACGTTGGTACAGGTATGGTTGGAGCACCTGCTTGTGGCGATGTTATGCGCTTACAAATTAAAGTAAGCGATGATGGCATTATTGAAGATGCTAAATTTAAAACTTATGGTTGCGGTTCTGCTATCGCTTCTAGTTCTTTGATCACTGAGTGGGTCAAAGGGATGTCCTTAGAAGAAGCGTCAGAATTGAAAAACACTGCTATTGCTGAAGAGTTGGCTCTGCCACCAGTGAAGATTCACTGCTCTGTTTTAGCTGAAGATGCTATTAAAGCAGCAGTGGCTGACTATAAAGAAAAAAAGAGCAAGTAGCTGTTTAGTTATTTGTTCGGGAGAAGTAGGCGTTTATGGCAATTACCATGACTGATGCAGCAGCAGAACATGTTGCGCGTTATATTGAGAAGCGTGGCCACGGTGCGGGTATTCGTTTAGGTGTGCGTACCTCTGGCTGTTCTGGTATGGCTTATGTCCTTGAATTTGTAGATGAAGTTCAGGATGAAGATGAAGTGTTTGATGGTCCGCAAGATGTTCGAATTGTTATTGATCCGAAAAGCTTGTTGTACTTGGATGGCACTGAATTAGATTTCGTTAAGGAGGGATTAAATGAAGGTTTTAAATTCAATAATCCTAATGTTTCTAGCGAATGTGGTTGCGGTGAAAGCTTCAACGTCTAAACTCTCTTGTCGGCAGAATGATGGATATCAGTAAAAATTTCTTTGAGTTTATCGGTCTGCCGGTATCTTTCGATATAGATCAGTCAGAATTGGCTGATCGTTCTCGCGAATTACAAAAAACACTTCATCCTGATCGTTATGCTCACCTATCTGATCGTGAACAGCGTATGTCTGTGCAGTATATGTCCTTCCTTAATGAGGGCGTGGCAACGCTGCGATCACCGCTGTTGCGAGCGCAATATCTTTTGTTGTTGCAGGGAATCGATACGGAAAGTGAATCTTCTACACCTATTGCGCCGATGTTTTTGATGCAGCAGATGGAGTTGAGAGAGCGACTTGAGGAGATTCCTGATCAGGATGACCCTTATGCAGAGCTAGAAGATCTACTAGCTGAAGTTGAGGGTATGTTAAAGACTTTGCGCGAACAGTTTGCACAGGATTATCGGGAAGGAGCATTAACTGCTGCTACTGAAGCTGTGCGTAAAATGCAATTTTTAGAAAAGCTTGTTGTTGAGATAGAACGTCTTGAAGACAGGCTGGATGGTTAACGCAATACTATGGCGCTATTACAGATAGCAGAACCGGGGCAGAGCGAGGCTCCGCATCAGCATAAATTGGCAGTGGGTATCGATTTAGGGACAACCAATTCTCTTGTCGCATCAGTTAAAAGTGGCGAAGCTGTTACTATCCCCGATATTGATGGTCAGCATTTATTGCCTTCCGTTGTGCGATATATGCCCTGCGGGAATCATTTAGTAGGTGCTGAGGCTCGTACTTATGCTGCTTCTGATCCTGATAACACGATTATCTCTGTTAAGCGATTAATGGGGCGTGGGGTTAGTGATCTTAAGACGCTTGGAGATGAAGCGCCTTACCAGTTTGATGTTAATGATGGTGGTATGCCTTACATTAAAACAGCGGCTGGAAATAAAAGCCCTGTTCAGGTCTCTGCTGATATATTGAAAACGTTGGTGGCGCGTGCAGAAGAAGCATTAGGCGGCGAGCTGACCGGTGCTGTTATTACGGTGCCAGCCTATTTTGATGATGCACAGAGGCAAGCGACTAAAGATGCGGCTACCTTAGCGAATATTAAAGTGCTTCGCTTGTTAAATGAGCCTACGGCTGCGGCTGTTGCTTATGGTTTAGATCAAGGAAAGGAAGGCGTTATTGCCGTTTATGACCTTGGTGGTGGTACCTTTGATATATCTATACTTCGTCTAAATAAGGGCGTGTTTGAAGTGTTGTCGACCGGTGGTGATAGTGCACTGGGTGGAGATGATCTTGATTTGGCTTTGGCCGACTGGATAGCGCAACAGTTAGATATAGATATTGATGGTAACTCGGTATCTCGCTATTTGATGGAAAAATCAAAACAAGCGAAAGAGGTGTTAAGTGGCACTGACGAAGCGACCATTGATCTTGAAATTAAAGGGCGTAAGCAGTCCATTACCGTGACGAGAGCAAAGTTTGATGAATTGGTCTCGCCTCTGGTTAAGCGTACTATCCGTGCTTGCCGTAGGGCGTTGAAAGATGCATCGGTTGAAGCTGAAGATGTGCTTGAGGTTGTGATGGTGGGCGGCTCAACTCGTGTGCCATTGGTGCGGGAAGAGGTAAAGCAGTTTTTTGCACGTGAACCTCATATAAAAATAGATCCAGACTGCGTTGTTGCGGTTGGTGCGTCTATTCAAGCAGATGTGCTGGCAGGTAATAAGCCTGATAGCGGTATGTTGTTGCTGGATGTTATTCCTCTCTCTCTAGGTATTGAGACTATGGGGGGGTTAACGGAAAAGATTATACATAGGAATACATCTATTCCTGTTGCGCGCGCTCAAGAGTTTACCACGTATCAAGATGGCCAGACGGCTATGGCGATTCATGTTGTTCAGGGTGAGCGTGAGTTGGTATCGGATTGTCGTTCTTTAGCGCGGTTTGTTTTGCGGGGTATACCGCCGATGGCAGCAGGTGCTGCTAAGATTCGTGTTACTTATCAAGTGGATGCCGATGGTTTGTTGGGTGTGCATGCTAAAGAGCTTACCTCAGGTGTTGAAAGTAGTATTCAGGTTAAGCCTTCTTATGGTTTAGGCGATGTTGAAATTGCTGAGATGTTAAAAGCGTCTTATTTGAATGCAGCTGAAGATAAAGATATGCGTGCATTGCGTGAACAGCAGGTGGATGCAGATCGGTTAATTGTTTCTCTTCAGGATGCGTTAGTAGCAGATGGCAAGCAGTTATTAAGTCCTGATGAATACAAGTTACTAGAAAGTGAAATTGAAAAGTTAATTGAGCTACGTAATGGTAGTGATCTGGTGGCTATTGAGCGAGGTGTTGCTGCCTTGTCAAAAGCTTCGGATGAATATGCCTCGCGTCGTATGGATCATAGCATTCAAAAAGCGTTGCAAGGACACAGTATTGATGAACTTGGGGAGAGTGAGTGATGCCGCAGATTATCTTTCTGCCACACGATGAATTATGTCCTGAAGGTAAGGTGATTGACGCTGAGCCAGGGGTTACGGTCTGTGATGCTGCGCTTGCTCATGGAATTGAGATTGAGCACGCTTGTGAAAAGTCTTGTGCTTGTACAACTTGTCACGTGATTGTGCGTGAGGGGTTTGATTCCTTAGAGGAATCTGATGAGCTTGAGGATGACATGCTAGATAAAGCTTGGGGGTTAGAGCCTGAGTCTCGTTTAAGTTGCCAAGCGGTTGTAGCTGATGAAGACTTAGTGGTCGAAATTCCTAAGTATACAATTAATCAGGTTTCTGAACGTCACTAAAGGGATTGATATGAGTCTTAAGTGGGTAGATGTATTAGATATCGCGATTGAATTATCAGAGAAATATCCTGAGCAAGACCCTATGGCAATTGGCTTTCCTGACCTTTATCAGAAGGTAATGGATCTTGAAGATTTTGATGATGATCCTGATCGTTGTGGAGAGAAAATTCTAGAAGGGATACAAATGGCCTGGATAGAAGAGATGGATTAATTTCCAACTTATTGTGAAAACCCGGTTATGCCGGGTTTTCTTGTTTTTTAATGGCTGTTTTCTGGCGCCGCTCTAGCGTATAATTGCGCGCTGGATTTTTGTAGGGGTCATCCGAAAGCCTTATTGCAGTTTGTCGATTGTTTTATATCGGTTAACTATGCGGTGTAACAGAACTGTAAGGGTTTTCAGATAATTCTTTTTGTTTTATTTTATTTTGGAGCTTTAAACATGGCACTTGAACGTACGTTTTCAATTATTAAGCCGGATGCAGTTGCTAAGAATGTTATTGGCAAAATCGTTTCTCGTTTCGAGTCTAACGGTCTTAAAATTGTTGAAATGCAACTAAAGCAGCTTTCTAAAGAAGAAGCTGAAGGTTTTTATGCAGAGCATAAAGAGCGTCCTTTCTTTGGTGATCTTGTTGAATTTATGACTTCAGGTCCTGTTGTTGTTCAGGTTCTTGAAGGCGACAATGCAATTGCATTAAATCGTGAGCTTATGGGTGCTACTAACCCTCAAGAAGCTGCTGAAGGTACTATTCGTCGTGATTTTGCACAGTCTATTGATGCAAATGCGGTACATGGTTCTGATTCTCCAGCGTCTGCTGAGCGCGAAATCGCTTACTTCTTCGGTAAGTAATTACCGTCCAGGCCGCTTATGCCTTTGGATATGAGCGGTCTATTGATCTACCCCAATTATGAGCACTGTCATCTATGACTGAATCCACCAAAAAAGTTAATTTACTGGGCATGTCACCTGCAAAGCTGGAAGCTTTTTTTGAAGAAATAGGCGAGAAAAAATTCCGTGCAACTCAAGTGATTAAATGGATTCATCAGCTTGGAGCGTCTAGCTTTGAAGAGATGACTAATATCAGCAAGGCTTTGCGCATCAAGCTTGAAGAAGTAGCGGAAATTCGTGAGCCTGAAGTTTTGTTAGAAAAAGTTTCGAAAGATGGCACTAAAAAATGGATCATCCGTACAGAAAGTGGCTCTAGTGTCGAGGCAGTATTAATACCCGATGGTGAGCGAAAAACACTTTGTGTATCATCTCAAGTTGGTTGTTCCTTAGATTGTAGTTTCTGCTCGACGGGTAAGCAGGGGTTTAATAGTAACCTCACCGCTGCAGAAATTATTGGGCAGCTGCGTATAGCTATTCGGTCATACGGCGATTACAACACTACGTCTCAGCGTGTTGTGTCTAACGTGGTTATGATGGGTATGGGCGAACCTCTAATGAACTTTGACAACGTAGTTGATGCTATGACGTTGATGATGGAGGATAATGCTTACTGCTTATCGAAAAGACGTGTTACTTTGTCAACCGCAGGCGTTGTTCCCGCAATAGATAAGCTGGCTGAAGTGACTGATGTTTCTTTAGCTGTTTCTATACATGCGCCGAATGATGATTTACGTGATATTCTCGTGCCTATTAATAAGCGTTATCCTATTAATGATTTGGTTGATGCATGTAATCGTTATTTAGGTAAACTTAGTGATAAAAGGGTTATCACTGTTGAATATACATTGATTAATGGTGTGAACGATAAACCGGAGCATGCTAAGCAATTGTTGAAAGTTTTGCGCCGTATGCCATCGAAGTTAAATATTATACCGTTTAACCCATTCCCAAATTCAGGCTATGAGCGCCCAACAGAAGAAAGAATTCTGGCATTTAAAGAGATAATCGTTCATGGTGGCATTGTTACAACGGTAAGACGCACACGTGGTGATGAAATTGATGCTGCTTGTGGTCAATTAGTCGGTCAAGTTGTAGATAGAACGCGGCGTAGCCAGAAATATATACCTGTAGTGCAAGAAGGGCGTGAGTAAGCGTCATCGATAACAATAAGAGGGAAGAAAAGCGTGAGAGGAATCAAACTGGTACTCGCTCTATTTATGGTGCTAGTCGTCGTAGGTTGTACGACAAAAGGTTCCCAACCAGAGAGTAATAATACGGTTGCTCATGAAGCTTATTCTCGATTGGGATTTCAGTACCTTCAAAATGGCGATACGGTAACTGCAAAACAATCATTTCAGCGTGCTATAGAGCTTAATGGTGGTTACGCTGAAGCATATAATGGATTAGCTCTGACCTTCCAGTTAGAAGGTGATAGTGAGCTGGCCGAGACATATTTCCGCAAAGCCATTGCTGTCGCGCCAGATTCGGCTATGGTTCATAATAATTTTGGTGCTTTTCTCTTTTCGAATGAGCGTTACGCTGAAGCCTGTGAAGAGTTAGCAAGAGCGACTGAAGATCCTTTCTATAACTTACGATCTCAAGCGTTTGAGAATTTAGGCCGTTGTTATCGTCTGTTAGATCGCAAAGAAGCCTCTGTTCATGCGTTTAAGCGTGCCCTTCAAGTCACAGCAAATCGGCCGGTATCCTTAGTTGAGCTATCAGAGCTGTATCTGCTTGAAGGTAATTACTTAGAAGCTGAAAATTACTTTGATCGATTTCTTACTTTAGTAGAGAATCGACGTGTTGATCATTATGCAAAAAGTCTTTGGGTGGGTATTCGTTTGGCTCGTCA
This sequence comes from Neptuniibacter sp. 2_MG-2023, assembly GCF_030547495.1. NCBI lineage: Bacteria > Pseudomonadati > Pseudomonadota > Gammaproteobacteria > Oceanospirillales > Oceanospirillaceae > Neptuniibacter > Neptuniibacter sp. 2_MG-2023. The sequence goes on from NZ_JAUOQC010000014.1 coordinate 87,722, forward strand.
TAATAGAGAGGCAACCCGTGCGGCGACTTTTGCTTTAATCCTTAAAAACCTTTATCCGAATTCAGAAGAGTATCGTCAGTATGAGGAGTCTGCGCGTTGAACAGTGAAGAACAAGAGTGTCAACCTGAATTACTGGCAGAAGAGTGGGGTGCGCGCCTGACATCTGCTCGTGAATCTCGTTCTGTTTCTATAGAGCAAGCGGCTGCAGATTTGAACTTGCCTGCCGATTATCTTCGCTGCATCGAAGCTGGGAGTTTAAAAGGCTTACCAAGCATGGTGTTTGCTAAAGGTTATATTCGTGCTTATCTCAAAATGCTTGGCATGGAAGATATAGATGCGCGAGTTGCAGAGTTTGTCGCGATTCATGGGGAAGGTTCGAGTAAAGGGGCTATTCGTCCTGTTAGTCGTGTTCGTCAGCAGGTTAAAATGGGCGACCCTTTGATGAAACTCTTCACATGGGTTTTTGTCTTGGCTATCTTAGGTGTCTCTTTTTGGTGGTGGCAGACCCAATATGGTGGCTCGTTAGACTTAACATCATCTACAGAAAGTGAAACGACAGAAATGACGGATTCCTCTTCACAGGCGGGTGATGTCACTGTGCTGGAAGATGGTACGGCTACATTAGCGTTACCTATGTTAGATGATAGACCTTTAGATGAAAGCGTAGATAACAAGCCTAGTGCAGCGCAGGATGGGGAAACTCAGCCAGAGCTTTCTGCAGAGGAGCAAGAGAAACTGCAGCAAGCTATAGATGAAAATAAAGCCTCTACTGAGGCGAGTGTTGAAAGCGCTGATAGCAATGCTGAAATTACAGTCTCTGCTGATTTTGTTGCGGAGTGTTGGGTATCTATACAAGATGGCGACGGTAAAAAGTTATTTAATAACTTAAGGGGTAAAGGTCAGAGTGTTAATGTGACCGGTAAGCCTCCTCTGAGCGTTCTTATCGGTGCAGCCGATGCGGTAGGTAACTTCACCTACAATGGTAAGTCGTTTGATCTAACGCCCTATAGTAATAAAAATGTAGTTCGTGTGAATCTTCCTGTTTCTGAATAAATTATAGTCGTGTGAGTTGTTGTTTTGGCCAAAATTAAAGCCATTCGTGGGATGAATGATATCCTGCCTGATCAGTCGCCAGTGTGGCAGTATCTTGAAAGCACCGTTAAAAATGTACTTTCCGCTTATGCTTATAGTGAAGTTCGTATGCCTATTGTTGAGCAAACGAGTTTGTTTAAGCGCTCTATAGGTGAAGTGACTGATATTGTTGAAAAAGAGATGTATACCTTTGAGGATCGAAACGGAGAGAGTTTAACGCTTCGTCCAGAAGGAACTGCCAGTTGTGTACGTGCAGCGGAAGAGCATGGTCTGCTATTTAATCAGATGCAGCGTTTCTGGTATCAAGGTCCTATGTTTCGTTATGAGCGACCTCAAAAAGGTCGATATAGGCAGTTTCATCAGATTGGTGTTGAAACGTTCGGTATGCCTCATGCAGATATAGATGCCGAAGTGATTTTGTTAAGTGCGCGCTTATGGAAAGAGCTAGGTTTATTGGACTCGGTTACTCTTCAATTGAATTCGTTGGGGAGTAATGAGGCGCGTGCTGAATATAAAGAGGCATTGGTTGTATTTCTTAGTGCGCACAAAGATCAGTTAGATGAAGACAGCCTTCGTCGCTTAGATTCTAATCCACTACGTATTCTTGATAGTAAGGCGCCTCAGACGCAGGCGCTTTTGAATGATGCACCCGTATTAAGTGATTATTTGGATGCTGAGTCACGAGAACATTTTCAGGAATTAACGTCGATATTAGATGCGGCGGGTATTGCGTATGAGGTTAATCCTCGTTTAGTGCGTGGGCTGGATTATTATTGCAAAACTGTATTTGAGTGGGTGACTGATAAATTAGGTGCCCAAGGTACAGTGTGTGCTGGCGGTCGTTATGATGGCCTAGTGAAGCAGTTGGGTGGTAGACCAACGCCTGCTGTTGGTTTTGCTATGGGTGTTGAACGCCTAATTTTATTACTTGAGACATTGGAACTTATACCTGAAAAGGTGCGCTTGCCGTTTGATCTTTATGTGGCAGCAGAAGAGAAAGGGTTGCAGTCTCAGGTTGTACTTTTAGCTGATCGCTTACGCGATCAGTGCCCAAGTTTAAGGGTGCGGGTCCACTGTGGTGGATTGAAAAATATTAAGCAGAAAGCACAACAATCAGGTGCGCCTATTGTTCTGTTAGTAAAAGAGTCTGATAATCAGCAGCTTTGCGGTACAATCTGGCACCAAGAAGAACCAGTGTTTGATCTAACTGAATCTCAAATGCTAGAAACGATTATTAAATGCCATAGCGCATAATCTTAATTTATTGAATTTGAACATAGGCACAGGAGTTTAAGGTGGCAGAGCTACGCACCGAAGAAGAACAAGTCCAGGCGCTAAAGTCGTGGTGGGATGAGAATGGGAAATCCTTGATTCTAGGGATTGCAGTAGCGTTAGCGGCCGTTCTTGGCTGGAAAGGTTGGCAGCAGCAAGAAGCTGTTCAGGCTGAAAACGCATCTATTCTATATCAGAATCTTTTAGACTCTGTTGTCGGTGCAATAGGGCCTCAGCAGGATGAAGCAAAGCTAGCAACAGCTAATCATCTCAGTGGTCAGCTTAAGTCAGAATACGATAGCACTGCATATGCTAATTATGCTGCTCTTATCATGGCTCGTGTTGCTGTTGAGCAAAGTCAGTTAGATAAAGCGGTCGAAGAGCTAGATTGGGTTTTAGCTCATCAGCCAACAGAATCAATGTATGTGTTAGCTAGTATGCGCAAGGCGCGTGTTATTGCTGATCAGGGCGATGCTGACAAAGCAATTAGCATAATCGATAGCATTCCAACGGCGGGTTATGATGTCAGTTTGAATGAGTTGAAAGGCGATCTTTATCTCTCTAAAGGCGATATAGCTAAAGCTAAAGCAGCGTATGAAGCGGCATTGAGTGCTTCCGCTGCAAACAGCCGTCCGTTGTTAGAGATGAAGTTGAATGATCTCGCTGCACAGGAGAGTTAAATGAAAAGTCTATGTCGTCTAGCTGCAGTTAGTATCGCATCTATTCTTATCGCTGGTTGTGGCTTTTGGGGCGATGATGGCGAAGAGGTTGAAGCAAATCCTTTGGTGTCTTTTGATGCTGAAAAGAAAGTATCTGTTTTGTGGTCTGCTTCCGTAGGTTCCGGGTTAGGTGAAAAATATCATCAAGTTAGGCCTGTGATCGATGGAGAGCATATATTTGCTGCCGACAAAGATGGTTCTGTTTTTGCCTTTGATCTGGAAACGGGTAAGAAGGTTTGGGAAGTTGAATTAGAGACTACAGTGATTGGCGGTGTCGGCGCTGGTTTTGGTCGAGTTGCTGTTGCTAATGATGAGGGCGAAGTTGTTGTCCTTTCTGGTGATGATGGTGCTGAATTGTGGCGTGCTAATGTCAACTCTGAAGTGAGTGCAGCAGCCCAGTTCAATGAAGAGTTAGCCGTATTTCAGCTAATTAATGGCAAGGTTATCGCGTTTGATATTTCAACAGGCGAGCAGCGCTGGTTGTATGATAGTCAAATTCCCCGTTTAACCTTACGCGGTACAAGTTCACCTATTGTTGCGAGTGATGTTACTTTTGCTGGTTTTGCCAGCGGTAAGCTTGTTGCTATCGATAATGCTAAAGGTGTAGCGATCTGGGAAAGCCGAGTGGCTTTACCGCAGGGTCGCTCAGAATTAGAGCGTATGGTGGATATTGATGGGCGTCCATTGTTAGTTGACCGTATGCTTTACGTATCTAGTTATCAAGGGCGTTTGGTTGCGATCAATCCATTCCGTGCTCAGGTTGTTTGGGCTCAAGATGTATCGAGCTATCATTCATTGGCGGCAGGTTTTGGTAATATCTACGTCAGTGAGGCTGATGATGCTGTACAGGCCTTCGATCGTGCAAGTAGTGCGAGTGTTTGGCGTCAAGCTGAACTGGCTAATAGAGGTATTACTGCGCCGGCAACTGTAGGTAATGAAGTTGTAGTGGCTGATTTCGAAGGCTATCTGCATTTTATGTCCCAGACCGATGGGCATTTTGTGGCAAGGCATAAAGTAGATTCTTCTGGTGTTTATGGCGATATGATCGTCAAAGACGATGTTTTGTATGTGCTGACAAACAGTGGCCGCTTGGCTGCGTTGAGCATACAGTAATTTAAATTGTTCGATTCGGGCGGCTACTTGCTTTGCATTTAGCCGTCGTTTTGTTTTTACCTGCATAGTGCAGGAGTAGGGTTCATGCTTCCGGTAATTGCTCTCGTTGGTCGACCGAATGTCGGCAAATCTACATTGTTTAATCGTCTAACTAAATCAAGAGATGCGTTAGTGGCTGATTTGCCAGGACTGACGCGTGATCGAAAATATGGCGAGGGCCAGCTAGGCGAAGATCAAGATTACATCGTGATCGATACAGGTGGCATCACAGGTGATGAGCAAGGTATCGATTATGAGATGGCTAAACAATCTCTTCAAGCTATTGATGAGGCCGATATAGTCTTGTTCTTGGTAGATGGTCGTGCCGGTTTGAATCCTGCGGATGAAGTTATTGCTAACTATTTACGAAAAATAGATAAACCATGTCATTTGGTTGTTAATAAAACAGATGGTTTGAATCCGGATGTTGTTATTGGTGATTTCTTTTCTATAGGTTTAGGTCATCCGTTAGCGATTGCAGCTGCGCATGGTCGTGGCGTTACCTCTTTGATTGAGTATGTACTAGAAGAGCTTCCTGAGTTGACTGAAGAGTCGTTGGAGATGATGGCTCAAGTACAAAAAGGGATCAAAATTGCTGTAGTTGGTCGGCCAAATGTTGGTAAATCAACCTTAGTGAATCGCTTGCTAGGAGAGGAGCGTGTAGTCGTTTTTGATAAAGCGGGGACTACACGCGACAGTGTTTATATACCTTATGAGAGAGATGGTCGAAACTACACACTAATTGATACGGCAGGTATACGCCGTCGTAAGAATATTCGTGAGGCGGTAGAAAAATTCTCTATAGTTAAAACGCTGCAAGCGGTTAAAGATGCCCATGTGGTTGTTATGGTGATTGATGCTCGAGATGGTATCACTGAGCAAGATATGCATATGCTTAGTTTTGTTATCGATACTGGGCGCTCATTAGTTATCGCGTTGAATAAATGGGATGGTATGAGTGCTGATGAGAAAGAAGAAGTTAAGGAACAGATTGAGCGTAAATTAGAGTTCGCAGAATTTGCTCGTATGCACTTCATTTCAGCGCTTCATGGTAGTGGCGTTGGCAATATGTATGACTCTGTGGAAGAGGCTTATGATTGCGCAATGGCTAAGTGGTCGACCAGTAAGTTGACACGCCTTTTAGAAGATATAGTTGCGGATCATCAACCACCGGCCATTAATAACCGACGTATTAAACTACGTTATGCTCATCAGGGCGGTTCAAACCCTCCGATTATTGTTATTCATGGTAATCAGACGAAATCACTTCCTGGTTCTTATAAGCGTTATTTAGAAAATAAGTTTATTAAAGTATTAGGGATTAAAGGTACACCTATTCGATTTGAGTTTAAATCGAGTGATAACCCATTTGAGGGTAAAGTGAACCCATTAAGTTCGCGACAGCTTGCGAAGAAGGAACGCTTCAGGGATCACGTTAAGCAGTTGAAAAAAATGAATAAGAAGAAAAAAGCTAAACGATGAGTTTAGTGCATAATGCCCATTTACCTATAGGTGTTTTTGATTCGGGTGTGGGCGGATTAACAGTTCTCAATGCTATTCGTCAGCGTTTACCTAATGAGAACCTTATCTACCTAGGTGATACTGCTCGAGTTCCTTATGGCACAAAAAGTGCCTCGTCTGTGACGCGTTATGCGGAGCAGGCAGCTAAGGCTTTAATTGAGCGTAAAATAAAGATGCTAGTTATTGCTTGTAATACTGCATCCGCGGTGGCTATTGAACCTCTTCAATATCTATATCCAGATATCCCTGTTATCGGGGTTGTGGGGCCGGGTGCGGAGGCTAGCTGTGATGCTACACAGAGTCAACATATAGGTGTTATTGCTACCGAAGGTACTGTTAATAATCAAGCGTACCAAAATGCAATATTGAAACGCCTCCCTAGTGCTTCTGTTGTTGCTCATCCTTGTTCATTGTTTGTTGCTCTGGCTGAAGAAGGTTGGCACACAGGTGATCTGGTCAAGCAAATAGTAGAGACCTGCCTTGAGCCGTTCAAGCGTGAAGACCACTCTTTGATCGATACGCTTGTTCTTGGATGTACACATTTCCCTGCATTGAAAAATGTAATTGCAGACGTGATGGGTGATACGGTAAGTCTGGTTGATTCTGCAGAGACGACAGCAAATGCGGTGGCGAGCAGATTAGAGGCAGGCCAGCTATTAAATATGAAAGCGCTTAAAGGGGATGTGCAATTCCTCGTAACTGATGGGCCTACCCGTTTTGCGCGTGTCGCGCAGCATTTTTTCTCTGATCCTATTCCTGCCTCAGAAATACAATTAGTCGATATACAGCACTTTGCTCATTAAGTTGTGTTTATCGTGTTGATGGTGCTTCTAGTCTCCCGCTTTATGTAATGTTTGGTTGCTTTTTCTCCGTCTCTGGGGCGTTCTGATCTTAGATTGATTACTCCATAACCAATTCCGCCCCGATTTCCGCTTAATGTCGCTTTTTTGTCTTTATTTTGCAGTTTTTTAGTTTTGCCTGTTGACCTTGTTTAGGAAGTGTCTATAATTCGCCGTCCTTGCTAAGGGAGGCCCGCCAAGCGGCGCTGAATGACCTAAGTAAAGGTTGAATTAACTCCTTGAAAATCTTTGGTTTTGTTGGTGTTAGTTTGAAAGTTTTAGAGTTGATTGTTGTGTTGGAATTGATTGAGAATTAATTCAGAAAAACACAAAATAACG
>NZ_JAUOQC010000015.1:0-87002 GCF_030547495.1 Neptuniibacter sp. 2_MG-2023
GAGAACCGTTAAAGGTTCGATTCGCATGACGAAGTCATAAGAAAACATCGGAGCTTGCGACGATGGCCCGAAGGGCAGTAGTAATCCTGTACGACTCACTACTTAAAGAACCCAGCCCTGTGCTGGTTTTTTTATGCCTGCATGAAATACATATATACAGGATGAGAACCGTTAAAGGTTCGATTCGCATGACGAAGTCATAAGAAAACATCGGAGCTCGCGACGATGGCCTGAAGGGCAATAGTAATCCTGTACGACCCACCACTTAAAGAACCCAGCCCTGTGCTGGTTTTTTTATGCCTAAAATATTTGCGGGTTATCCTTGCTGCTTTAGGCGTCATACTTTGTGATCGACGTGCCTTATTAGGACGTTGATAAACTCATGCCTCGAAAAGCATAGCTGCCTTAAACTATCATTTGGCCTCTTGCGGAGAGTGATTGTCGGTACTTACCTTGTAAGCGAAGTACAATGAACGCTTGTATTGCATTTTTTATTAGGTTAAAAGCTTATATAAATCATATAGATGACTGTTTTTTTATAATTAGGAATGTATCCTTCCATCTAGAGGGTACAGATTACAAAGGGATGACTAATAAATGGACTTCACGCTTTTCATGAATCAAATTTTCAGTATGTTCTGGTATTTCCTGCCATTGGTTGTGTTAATCGGTGTTTTAAAATCGCCATGGTTTAAGGGAGTGTTTGGTGAGTTTCAGGTTAATGTGCTGTTAAAGACTTCTTTACCAAAAGATAGATACCACCTGCTTAAAAATATTACGTTACCTACCGAAGATGGGACCACACAGATAGATCATATCCTTGTTTCAAAATACGGTGTTTTTATTCTTGAAACAAAGAATATGAAAGGATGGATCTTTGGCTCACCTAACCAAAAGCAATGGACTCAGAAAATATTTAAGCATTCAAATAAATTTCAAAACCCAATACATCAAAACTATAAGCATCTAAAAACCCTTGAGTCTTGCTTAAATATCCCCGCTGATTCTCTTTTTTCAGTTATTGTTTTTATTGGTAGCAGTACTTTCAAAACCGAGATGCCTGGCAATGTAACTTATGCCAGTGGCTGTATTAGGTATATCAAATCAAAAAATACTGAAAGACTTAGCCAAAATCAGGTGCAAGAGGTGATTTCAATTATTCAGGCGGGTAGGCTCCAGCCGAGTATCAAAACGAACCGAGAGCATGTGGCACACGTTAAGCAGGTTATAGCGTCGAAGAATAGCGAACAGGTTTGTCCTCGATGTAGTTCAAAAATGGTGATGCGTGAATCGAAAAAAGGAGCTAATGCGGGTCTTAAATTTTGGGGTTGTTCAACTTTTCCCAAATGTAAGGGCGTGGTAAAAATCACTCCATAATTGGCTGTATTAAGTAAATTTATTATATCGTTAAGTGAAATATCACTATGAAATGGGAAACGGAAGTAAAGAATTTTTTGTAGGAGCTCACCCCGTGAGCGAAGGGTTTAGGTTTAGTGTCAAAAGATGCTGGTTTCGATAGCGTTATCCTTGTGCTCTACAGGTGGCTAGAGGTAAGAACCTCGACAAAACATTAAAACGCACAGCTGATAAGCAGACCACCTCACGTTTAGCGGTTATTAAATCCCTGCTTTATAGTCGTTAGGCTTTTAATCTCTGTGATATAATTTATTTTTTCTGCTGAGCGCTAGTCTTCAGTGGTTTCGCTGCTGGTTATTGGTGAGATAGGCAGCGTTTTATTCCCTTGATATATGAGTACAAACATCACATGTTGAGCAAACAAGACATTTCAGACCGCATTCTTGTGCAAGAACACTTTGCCAAAGAGCATCTGCCTCTAGATATGAGTGAGGCGCAGGTGGATGATTATAAACAGCGTATTAAAGCGTTATTGAAAGAGAAAGATGCGTGTTTAGTTGCTCATTATTATACGGATGCGGTGCTTCAACAATTAGCGGATGAGACCGGTGGTTGTGTATCTGATTCGTTAGAGATGGCACGTTTTGGTAATGCGCACTCAGCTAGTACGTTGGTGGTTGCGGGTGTTAAGTTTATGGGCGAAACCGCGAAAATATTGACGCCAAATAAACGTGTCATTATGCCAACGATTGAGGCGACCTGTTCTTTAGATATTGGTTGTCCAATCGATGAGTTTTCCGCTTTCTGTGATGCCCATCCTGACCATGAGGTAGTTGTATATGCGAATACTTCTGCGGCGGTTAAAGCGCGTGCTGATTGGGTGGTAACTTCAAGTATTGCACTCGATGTAGTTGAGCATCTGGCTGATCAAGGCAAAAAAATTATTTGGGCCCCTGATAAGCATTTGGGCTCTTATGTACAGCGCCAAACGGGTATCGAGATGTTGATGTGGGATGGTGCCTGCATTGTGCATGATGAGTTTAAGGCGAAAGGTATTCTTGATATTAAGAAGGTCTATCCTGATGCGGCGGTCTTAGTTCATCCTGAGTCACCGGATTCGGTAGTCGATATTGCTGATGCGGTGGGGTCTACGACTCAATTAATTAACGCAGCGAAAAATATGCCGAATAAGCAGTTTATTGTTGCGACGGATAATGCGATTTTCTACAAGATGAGGCAGGCTGCGCCGGGCAAGGAGTTTATTGAGGCGCCTACGGGAGGATCAGGGGCGACCTGTCGTAGCTGTGCACATTGCCCGTGGATGGCGATGAACGGCTTAGAGAGTGTGTTACATGCGCTTGAGTCTGGGCAGGATGAGATACATGTAGATCCTGCTTTGATTACGGATGCGCGTAAGCCTTTGCAGCGCATGCTGGATTTTTCAGCGGCGCTTAATAATCGTTAATTTAATTGTGAGCATAAAAAAAATCCCGCAGCAGCGGGATTTTTTATGGTTAGAAATCAAATTCGAGTGACTCTCTGATCTTTTTTGCGTCTTCTTTGCGTTGTTCTAAGCGGGCTTTTTCGTTGGGAGTTAGGCTAGGCTCTTTAAGCGCATAGTCCACTTGTTTTAGTGCTCTATCTATATTGGCGGTGAGTAGAAAGTACTCTATACGTGCCTCATGTACGCCAAGAATATTGCCTTCTAAACCATAAGATTCCGCTAGTAGGTACCAAGCACGGCTATCGTTAGGGTTGTTTTCTACCAAGCCTTTATACAGCTCCGTTGCTTTATGTGGCTTATTTAAATAGACAAGGTTGTCGGCGTAGATATAACTGATAGCGTGGTTGCCGGGGTAAATGTTGTGCAGTTTAGATAGAATCTTATCCGCTTGTATGAAATTCTCTTGGGCAATGAAATATTCGGCATCGAGAAGTTGGCTGCTTAGTTGTGATTTAAATGTAGGTGAAAATTTCGCCATCTGCTGTTTAGCAATATCGAATTTTTTGTCTTTTAAGGCCGCGTAGGCAACAGCATATCTGAGCGAGTCGCTGCCATGCAGGGCGAGCTGATCTTGATATTTTGCCAGTAGCTTCTTGATATCTTGTGCGTAGTTCACTTGAATACGTATTTTGGCAATATCAAAGGAAATTGAGTTCTCTTTTGTTGCCTTACCTTTGAAGTTAGCTGCTCTATTTTGAGCATCCGCAATCCTTGACTGAGTAACCGGGTGGGTGAGTAGGAATTCAGGTACTGTGCGGCTAAAACGAGCGGCCTGTTGTAGCTGTGTAAACATATTCGCCATTTGAGATGGCGCATAACCTGCGGCGATTAAGGTTTGTAGACCTATATAATCGGCTTCGCGTTCGTTTTGGCGGCTGAAGGAAAGTTTAGATGATGTAGATGCCGCCATTGAGGTTTGTATAGCCGCTACGCCCGCTTCAGTGTTGGCCGCGGCGAGTAGAATGCTGCCTAAAATTGAAGCGATAAAAAAGGGTTGGTTGCGGCGCTGCTCTTCAAGCTGTGAGGCAAAGTGGCGCTGGCTTAAATGGGCAAGCTCATGGGCAAGAACCGAGGCTAGCTGTGCTTCATTTTGAGCAGTTAATAGTAGGCCGGTTTGAACACCAATGATGCCGCCAGGAACAGCAAAAGCGTTAATAGTTGGATTGTCTAGAACAATGACTTCTAAACGGCGATCTGTCAGTTGGCTATGGGTCACTAAACTCCATGTTAGTTCTTCAATGTATTGGCTAACTAAAGCGTCATCATAAATCCGGGTGCTGCCACGTAGTATGCGTGCCCAAGCGCGACCTAATTGGTACTCTTGCTGTTGTGAAATGATACTGTAACCGCTGCTTCCTATATCAGGCAGTTGAGGCTCTGCCGATATAGAGTAGGGCAGGCATAAGGCCATTAGAGGAAGCAGAAAATTTAAACATCTGTTGCGCATATATCTATCCGAAAAAGCCCGTGCTAATGCAAACAATAATGGTATATAGTGCTGAACTAAATCCCTTTCGACAATAGCAAACCGTTAAAGAAGCGTTATTACCTATGTAAGATGATGTTTTACTAGCGAAAAGGGCGTATATCTTGGTGACTTTTAAAACTTTACACTTAAGACATGTTCATGACTGATTATGATATATATTTAACCCTTGATACATCGGGGTTAAACTGCCCATTACCTTTATTAAAGGCTAAGCAAGCATTAAATAAAATGCAGCCTGACACTATTTTAAAAGTAATTGCCACGGATGCTGGCTCAATCCGTGATTTTAAAGCATTTACAGATCAATCTGACCATGATTTGGTTGATTCGTTCACTGATGTGGAACCGTACGTTTATATTATTCGAAGAGGTTAAAAAAGAAGGTCAATGCGGAAAATATTTAGTAAATGGGTCGAACGCTATTTTTCTGATGAAGAAGCTATATTGCTTTTTATTTTGTTGGCTGCTGCGTTACTAGTTATTTTAACTTTAGGACAGGCGCTGGCACCTGTTTTTTCAGGTATTATTTTGGCGTTTTTAATGCAGGGTGGCGTCAATAGACTTAAACAACTTAAAATCCCCCATCTGCCTTCTGTTATCTTAGTGTTTTTGGCGTTTATAGGCTGTGTAGCGGCTTTGCTATTTATTGTTATGCCATTGGGGTGGCAGCAGTCGGTCAACCTTTTTAATGAATTACCGAGGATTATGACGCAGATACAATCGGTGCTTCTATTACTACCTGAACGTTATCCTGAGTATATATCTGAAACTCGAGTGTTAGAGTTGATCAATCTTGCTAAGTCTGAACTCTCTCAGATGGGGCAGTGGGTGGTGACCTTCTCGTTAAACTCACTAACGTCCATTATGGCGCTTTTGATCTATCTGGTTTTAGTGCCTATTCTTGTATTTTTCTTTTTAAAAGATGGCGCTTCGCTTTCGCGGTGGTGGGTTTCTTTTCTGCCAGAAAAACGGGATATGATGAGAGCGGTTTGGACTGAAATGGATGATCAGATCGCAAACTATATTCGGGGCAAGGCGATAGAGATTGTGGTAGTAGGGGTTGTTACTTATCTGACCTTTATCTTGCTAGGGATTAATTACGCTGCGTTGTTGGGTATATTAGTAGGGTTGTCGGTTCTGATCCCCTATATAGGCGCTGCTTTAGTTACTATTCCTGTAGCTCTGATTGCATTCTTTCAGTGGGGGTGGAGTGGCGATTTTATGTATCTAATGATCGCTTACGGAATTATTCAAGCCCTAGATGGTAATGTATTAGTCCCTCTACTGTTTTCTGAGGCGGTCAACCTTCATCCTGTGGCGATTATTGTAGCAGTACTTGTTTTTGGCGGGCTGTGGGGGTTTTGGGGGTTGTTCTTCGCTATACCTTTAGCGACGTTGTTTAAAGCTATTATTAATGCATGGCCTAAAACAAAGATGCTTACATCTGATGAAAGCAGCACCTAAGTGCTGCTTAGGTTGATTGTTTAAAGTGCTTGAGCCGCAGCTAAAACTTCATCTACGTGGCCTTTTACTTTTACACCACGCCATTCCTGTTTAAGTACGCCTTCACTGTCAATGAGAAAAGTAGAACGTTCGATCCCCATATATTCACGACCGTAGTTTTTCTTAAGTTTGATGACATCGAATAATTTGCACAAGGTTTCATCGGGATCGCTAATCAATTCAAAGGGGAATGATTGTTTAGCTTTGAAGTTTTCATGTGCACGTAAGCTGTCACGGGAAACGCCAAATATAAGGGTATTAGCTGCTTCAAATTCATCGATTAAATCGCGGAAGTTTTGGCCTTCTGTGGTGCAGCCCGGAGTACTGTCTTTTGGGTAGAAATAGATAACTACGTTTTTACCTTGTAGCTCTGATAGGGTGATTGTTTGTTCACTGGTTGCTTGAGAAGTAAAAGATGGCACTTTTTTATCGATTGAAACGCAGTTCATAGTAAATCCTTAGTGATGATGGCTACTCAACAAAGTACAAAATCGTATAGAATAACGACCCTTTATACGATACCAGATAGGTTTTAGATTATAAGGGGCTATTTGATGTCCACATTATCATAGATAATGGTGGTTGTTTATGTGGCTTCTTATATTGTTAAGAGTCTTTCTATCGTTATGGATAATTGACTAATTATCTAGCTAAATAATCATTACTTTCATATAGCTAGAATAAGATTAGTAACGCTTTTAAGGTTGTAATAAGTGGTGTCTCAGAGTAATTTGGGCATTGCTAAACCTGATATTTATCTCATGGAGAAAAAAATGATTACTGGCAGCATTGTTGCTCTTGTTACCCCTATGCATTCTAACGGTGATATCGATTGGGATTCCCTCGATAAACTGGTTGATTGGCATTTGGATAAGGGCACTGATTCTATCGTCGCTGTAGGCACTACGGGTGAGTCTGCTACTTTAAACTGCGATGAGCACTGTCAGGTTATTAAACGTGTGGTAGATCGAGTCGCCGGACGTATCCCTGTTATTGCAGGTACGGGTGCTAACTCTACTTCTGAAGCGATTGAGTTAACTCAAGAAGCTAAAAACGTAGGAGCGAATGCCTGTCTATTGGTCACGCCTTACTATAACAAGCCAACTCAGGAAGGTTTGTTTCTGCACTATAAAGCCGTTGCTGAAGCGGTGGATATTCCGCAGATTCTTTACAATGTTCCAGGACGTACTGCTTGCGATATGTTACCTGAGACTGTTCTTCGTCTTGCGGAAATCGATAATATTGTCGGTGTAAAAGAAGCGACAGGCGATTTAGAACGTGCACGTTTTTTGATTGACAATTCTCCCGCCGATTTTGCGATCTATTCTGGTGATGATGCTACCGCGGTTGAGTTAATGATTGCCGGAGGCGATGGGAATATATCGGTTACTGCTAATGTCGCACCCGCGGAAATGTCTCAGCTTTGCCGTTGTGCTATTACCGGTGATGCAGATGCCGCCCGTGCAATACAAGAAAAACTAATGCCTTTGCATGAAAAACTTTTTGTTGAAGCGAATCCTATCCCAGTAAAGTGGGCTATGACTGAAATGGGGTTAATGGGGCTTGGTATCCGTTTACCGTTAACCGTATTAGCTGATGAATATCATACAACTGTGCGTGAAGCGTTACGTAGCAGTGAAATTATTTAAGCGATCATAATAATGAAAAAGATTTTAGCTCTATCGACAGTTAGCCTGTTAATGGCGGGCTGTGGTGCGTTGGATAATAATCCAATCTATGGTGAAAACGGTATTGTTCGTGATCGTAGCCAAGATTATGAATTAGCTGAAACCGGCCAGCGTTTAGAAGTGCCTGAGCATCTTAATGTTAAGCAGACAGAAGAGTCGCTTACTATTCCAGAAATCAGTGATGTCGCAACAGCACGTACTGGGGACTTTATTGTTCCTAGACCTGAGTTTTTCTATGCTGAATCTGGTACGGAAGCGGTTAGTTTAAAGCGTGAGGATGGCGATAAACTGATTATCGTTGATGAAGGTATAACAAATGTATGGGTTAAATTGCAGGAGTTTTGGCAGTTTAATGGTATAGACATTGTTAAATCGGATCCGCGTCAAGGGGTTATGGAGACTCAGTGGATTACTCATGAAGCCAAGGAGCTAAGCTTTGTCGATTCTTGGGTGAAACGACTTACATTCCAAGATATTCCTGGGCCTACAAAAGATAAGCTTCAGGTGAGTCTAAAACCTGTTGCTGGTGATCCAAATCGCACTTCTATAGCAATGCAGCATATACGCTTTGCTGAAGGTGATGAGGAAGCCGTGGTTGATTGGAGTGAACAGGCGAGAGGGGTTAGTTATAAATCCGATATGATGTTTGAAATGTTACGTTACCTAGGTAAAGCTACCGGTGATCGTAGTGCTCAAACATTGGTTGCTTTCCAAGAGCAGCGTCGTTTAGGCACGCAGTTAGGACGTGACTCACGTGGTAATGCGGTATTAAAACTTGATGCTGATGTAGAGTCTGCTTGGAATAATGTTAGTGCTGCATTAGATAAAGCGGATATGGATGTAGGTACACGTGACCCTGATACGGGCTTCTTTTATATGACCTACACGACATCGACGCCTTTTGAAAATGAAGAAGAGATGGGCTTCTTTGAATGGTTACATTCAGATAGAGGGCCTATTACATTAGATACTAGTTCTATTTCTGCTGCTTTTGGTGTTGATGGAGATACTGACGGCATAAGCTATACCAGCGGTAAAACGGCGGCTCGCTTCCAGAATACTGAAAATCAAGCCGCTGGAACGTTGAATGATCCTGAAGACGAAGCGAACAAAAAAGGCTATAAGATCTGGTTTGCAGGTAAACCAATCTATGTGTTTGGTGAAGGCGAATCAGGTGTTTATAATGCAAATTCGGGTAAATTCGAGCACACGGGTCATTACCAGTTGAAACTTATTCGTACGCGCACAGGTGTTTACTTAAGCGTCTTGACGGCGGAAGGGGTCGCAGCCCCTGCAGTTATAGGTGAAGAGATACTGTGGGAGATTAAAGAGCAATTACCTCGCTCTTAATCAATATGTGGTTGTGAATAGTTGATAGAAGGGGCCTTAGGGCCCTTTTTTATGGGTTTCTGAGGGAGAGGGTTATGCGTGCAGTTATACTTGATTTAAAAGGCCTAGAGGCCTTAGATTTGAGTGCCATCGAATTCTTGGTTGAAGAGCTAGTTTGTTATGATCTGACACCGGATAAGGAGATAGGTAACCGAATCCAAGGTTTCGATATTGTGATAACAAATAAGACGCCTTTAGCACGTCATCATCTAGAGCAGGCCTCCCAATTAAAACTGGTTTGTGTACTGGCTACCGGAACTAATGTGATCGATAAGCAAGCGGCATGTGAGTTGGGTATTCCCGTGTCTAACTGTGTGGCTTATGGCGTAGATTCTGTCGTTCAGCACGTGTGGTCACTGATTTTAGCTTTACACACTAACCTGCCGAGTTATGCCCAAGATGTTGTAGCGGGTGAGTGGCAGCGTTCAGAACAATTCTGCTTTCTAACTCACCCGATTATTGAGCTTAAAGGGCGAACGCTTGGAATTATCGGTTATGGAAACTTAGGTAAAGGTGTGGCTAAAATAGCTGAAGCCTTTGGTATGAAGGTCATTGTATGCCAAAAAATAGGTCAAATTGGAGGGGCTGAACAGGACTCTAATACCGCTTACCCTTTTGATGATTTTATTCAGCAAGCGGATGTTATTAGTCTGCATTGTCCGCTGACTGACGCAACGGAAAACCTTTTTACTACAGAGGTTTTTAAACAGATGAAACCTGAGGCTTTTATCATTAATACAGCTCGTGGTGGTATTGTTAATGAGGCTGATCTTGCTGATGCGCTGAGAAATGGGGTTATCGCTGGTGCTGCCTTTGATGTATTAACGGAGGAGCCTCCGATTCATGGTAATGTTTTGCTCGATCCAAGCATTCCCAACTTGCTCCTGACTCCTCATACCGCTTGGGGAAGTATAGAAGCGCGCAATCGTATTATTGAACAGACGGCTGAGAATATGAGAGCGTTTCTAAGCGGTACGCCAATTCGTACCGTTTAGGCTTGTGTGCTATTTCTCTTTAAAAAGGACAGGGTGCAAAAAACTCAACAAATTCACCCGTAATCGGGTGGGGAAAGGATAGCTGTTCGGCATGGAGCAGTAGGCGGTCAGATTTTGCTTGGCCTTCTGTATCCGCATAAAACCGATCTCCTAAAATTGGGTGTCCCATAGCTTGCATATGCACTCTTAATTGATGAGAGCGGCCAGTGATAGGTGTTAGCTCAACGCGAGTATCTTGCTCAGAGCCCTCTTTAGACAGTACTTTCCAGTGTGTTAACGCGTTTTTCCCTTGTTCAAAATCGACGATCTGTAAAGGTCTATTTTCCCAATCGCATCGTAAAGGGAGTTCTACACTGCCTTCTGATTGCTCTGGTGTACCGGAGATAATGGCCTGATAGCGCTTATGGGTTTGACGCTCTTGAAAGCTGCGATTGAGCGACCTTTGTGCTTCCAATGTTAAGGCTAATACCATCACTCCGGATGTTGCATAATCTAGCCGGTGAACGACTCTAGCTGTTGGAAATATTGTTTGTACTCGTCGCCATAAACAATCTTGCTTGTCTTCACCACGGCCAGGAACGGATAAAACATCGTAGGGTTTATTGGCGATTACAAAAGCGTCGTCAGCATAGATAATATCAACCATTAGATACGCTCAAATAGGACAAGAGATTCAACATGAGATGTATGTGGGAACATATCCATAACGCAAAAACGCGTTGCTTTATAACCTTGGGATATTAACTCTGCCCCATCACGGGCAAGTGCTGCAGGGTTGCAAGAGACATAGAGTACCATCTCTGCAGAGTGTTGTTTCAGTTGTTTAATAATCTCCAGTGCGCCGGTGCGGGGGGGATCAAGGACTATTTTATTGAAGCCTTGCTTGTACCAAGGCATGGCGCGTAGGTCATTGGTTAGGTTGGCTTTATGAAATTCACAATTATCGATTTGATTGATCTGAGCATTATCATTGGCGCGAATGACCATCTCTTCTACGCCTTCTATGCCGACGATACTTTCAACTCGTGTGGCTATAGGTAGTGTAAAGTTACCTATACCGCAAAACAGATCTAATACGCGATCATTTTTTGAAAGTTGTAACCAAGATAAAGCCCGCTGGATCATCTGCTCATTAACCTTAGCATTGACTTGAATAAAGTCACCAGGTTTGAAATGGATGAGCGTATCTGTCTCAGCTATTCGGTAGTTGAGTTGAGCTTCACCATCAACGGCTTCAATTCGGTCTCCGAAATCAAAGTACAGTTTGAAATTGTTTGCTTGCGCAAGTTCATTTAACTGGGTGATAAGTGGCTCTTTAGGAGTTTTCTTTACCCTTAAGGTTAATGCGCCTTCGTTATCACCCATACTGATTTCGGCGTGGGTGATCTCTTTAAAATTTTCTGTCTCTTCAAGTACCGCGGGTAGCGAAGATAAAATTTTATCGAGTGGTTCCGATAATACTGGGCAGTGGTCTATTTTGATCAGTTTGCTGCTTCCCTTCCGGCGAAAGCCAACAATGGCACTATTGTCCCTTGTTAATTGATTAATTCCGAGACGGCAGCTGCGACGATAGTGCCAGCTAGGACTCGTAATGGGTTGTTCTACTTCTAATGGTGTGAACTTTCCCAGCCTTGATAATTGATCGATGACCAGTGCTTGTTTTGTGGTGATTTGTTGCTCATGGTTTAAGTGCTGGAGGTCACAGCCACCACAACGTTCATAATAATCGCAGGAAGCTGGGACCCTATGCGCTGATGGGGTGACTATTTCTGTGTAGATCGCTTCATCATAGCGACGGTGTCTTGCTTCAATTTTGAATCGTACTTGCTCTGTTGGAAGCGCTCCTGAGATGAAGAGAGTCTTCCCGTCCTGTTTAGCTATGCCGCGGCCTTCATGGCTTAGTCCCTGTACTTCGATGACATCAGGGTACTCAATCGTTTTTTTTGATTGGGGTGTTTTTGATGCAGTTGGGCGGCTAAATAGGCTATTTTTTCGTTTCATAAGGGATACCAGCAGATTAGCGGGCGATTTTAGCAGAGATTAATAGATGTTATATAGAAATTAGCCAATAAACCAAGGCAAACAGAACCAAATATAAATAGTTAACTCAGATAGTTGTTGGCAGCAACCTAAGCAGTCGCCGGTATAACCGTCTATCCAGGAACGGAAGTACGATGCTAACCAGAATGTAAGCCCTAAAAGGGGAACTAATACGCTGATATAAACAAGAGGGCTAAAGACTAAACAGAGCAAGGCTGGGATAAAGGCAATAATAAGATCAGTTTTAGTTATTCTGTGGGTAGTCATGACCTTGGCTTTATTTTGTTTTGTAAGGCCGACATAGTTTTCCTTGTGGATAATTAATAGCGGAAAAAAGCGGCTCAGGCAGTGAGCGCTGATGATGATTAGCACGGTCTCTTGTACAGTGAGTAGAGCGTTATATTTCAACATTAGGGCCAGTATAATCGCTAACACCCCGTAACTGCCCAATCTAGAATCTTTCATAATGGTCAGAATGCGCTGCTTCTCCCATCCGCCGCCGAATCCATCGAAACAGTCGGATAGACCATCTTCATGTAGAGCGCCACTCATCCATATACTTGTGGCGATTGATAAGATAACCGCGATAGTGTCAGGAAAAATAAAGGTTCCAAGCCAGTAAATTAAAGCGGTATAAAAACCTATTAATAAGCCAATCCAAGGTAGGTAACGAGTTGATTCTGCTTGGTTCTCTTTGGAATATTCAACCCAGCTGGGGGCGCTAAATCTAGTGTAGTAGGTTAGTGCATTAAAAAAAACATGTAGCTGGCGAGGGTATGATTTCATTACACTATTGATCCAGATAATCCAAAACCGTTATTGAGTACTAATTAGGTTATATGCGCGATGATGTAGTAATGGGTTAATTCTACTGTATTTATTTCGTTTGCACAGAATAAGGTTAAAGCTGCTAATGATTGAAGAGCATAAGTTTGCCCCCTTTGTAAGAATTTTAGGCAAAGGTAAGACTGGGACACGTTCACTTACCCGTGAAGAGGCTGCTGAGGCCATGGGAATGATTCTGGATAAGAAGGTTCGGCCTGAACAGCTTGGCGCGTTTCTTATGCTGTTACGCGTTAAGGAGGAGGCGCCGGAAGAGTTAGCCGGTTTTGCTGATGCTGTGCGTACACGTTACGCGGTGGGTCGTAGGATTGATACTGATTTAGATTGGTCGACTTATGCGGGCAAAAAAAATCGTCATCCTTGGTACTTGTTAGTAGCACTCTGTCTTGCTAGTCATGGCTATAAAATTTTTATGCATGGGGCTAAAGGGCATACGCCAGGGCGAATCTATCTTGAAGATATGTTAAGTCTATTTAAGCTTCAGCCTTGTGCTGCTTGGGATGAGGTAGAAACAGAGCTGGCACGTGTGGGTTTTGCTTATATGTCTATTGATAATTTTTGTCCACCTTTAGGAGAGATTATTCAGCTTAGATCTATCTTAGGCTTACGCTCACCCGTTCATACTCTGTGTCGTATGTTAAATCCTTCTGAAGCGCCTAACAGTATTGATGGTGTATTTCATCCAGCTTATGGTCCTATGCATCAAAAGACAGCTCAGTTACTCGGTGAGCAGCGAAATTTAACGGTTAAAGGCGATGGTGGAGAAGCAGAGATTCGACCTGATGCAGAGTGCTTGTTGCAGTGGGTAGAAGAGGGTGAGCTGGTTGAGTATGAGTGGCAAAGGATCGTCGCTAAGCGTTTTGTTAAGGAAGATAAATTAGATCCACAAACCTTACTTTCTGTTTGGCAGGGTGAAACTCGGCATGAGTACGGAGAGAAGGCTATTCTCTCAACTTTGGCTGTTGTCTTAAGGCTGTTGGGTGAGGATGGAGAGGTAGATGATTTGCTTAAACGTGCAGAGATACTCTGGCAAACCCGCAAAATAGATCTATTTTAGTATATAAACAGCGCCGTTAATCACGGCGCAATTTATCTGATACAGCGATCGGTGATGGGAAGTTAAAAATCACTACATAACTGGAAAGTAAGAAGGTTAAAATCGCTGTAGCCTGAATTACGTGTGATGCCTCCTCCCCAATCATCATGGAGCCTGCGGCAATATAAGCGATCAGTAACGAAAATTCACTGATCTGCCCTAGTCTAAATCCTACCTCCCAGCCGATTGACGGTGATTCGCTAATACCGTTTAAGAGAAAACGGAAAATCATAGGTTTTAAACTTAATACGAGCAATGCCAATATAATAGCCGGAATTGCAATGAGTCCCACTAAAGATAGATTGAAGCTAGCGCCAATTGAAAAGAAGAACAGTATTAAGAAAAAATCACGTAAGGGTTTTAGGCTTGTAGCTATATATTGAGCAATAGGGCTTGTCGCGATGGAAACGCCCGCTACAAAAGCACCTATTTCGGCGGATAAGCCGACAAAGTTAGCCAGTTCCGCTAGTCCAAGGCACCAACCAATCGCTAGTAAGAAAATATATTCATGAAAGCGGTCAAATTTTTGTATCAGTTTTAAGAGAACAAACCTGACAAATATAAAAGCGCCCAAAATAAGCAGAGGTAGGGCTACTAAGGTTTTGGCGAAGATAATCATTGTTTCTGAATCGCTAGTTTCCCCTGTACCACTGTAAAGAAATAACAGCATCATAATGGCAATAACGTCCTGTAGTAGTAATAAGCCTACAACCAGTTCCCCTGTATGGCGGTGATGTAAAACGGTAGTGGGGAGTAACTTGATTCCAATAATCGTGCTGGAAAACATGATAGCGATACCGATAATCATGCATTCTGTTTGTGTATAACCAAAACTAAAGCCGACAGCGTAGCCTATGATGAAAAATAAAACGGAGCTTGCGATGGCGACCAGCGTTGCTTTTTTTAGCATATGAATAAGATGAGAGGGTTGCATATCAAGACCGAGTAAAAACAGTAAAAAAATGATACCTATATGGGATATATCTGTTAACAGCTTAGTGTCGGTGACCATAGCTACGCCATAAGGCCCAAGGAGTGCTCCTAAAGCAATATAAGCAACAAGCAAAGGTTGACGCGTGTAAAGAGCTAATGAGGCAACAATAGCTGCGCCTGTGAAAATTAAGAAAAATGAAAAGACCAGTGACTGCTCAGCCATACAATAGATCCTTAATTATGCAGATTAGAATGATAAACCAGACCCGCTGGCTTGAGCTTAGCTAGATGTTACGCATCCAGATGTAGATATGAGTGGATGGATAATAATGTTTTAGGTTAAAGCTGGTAATAATTACAGTTTGATCATTGACCAACGCTGTTGTTGCCAAATATAGATAAAAACTAGCGACGATAGCGCACGATATATCAACTGGATAATCCAGATTCCAATTAATCCAAAACCTAAAGCAGGGCCAAATAACCAAGCTAAAGGAAGATAAAATCCCCATAAGCCGCACGTCGATATAATGAATACTATACGATTTGCGCCTACACCAAACAATGCCTGAGTTAATACAATGGTGGCTGCATCTAGACATATAGCTAAAGCTGCTATCTGTAACGGTAGCACCGCTTGCTCTATTAATGCGTTAGATTGTAAAAAGAAACCGAGTATGGTTTCTGGTATGAGCCATAAAGGTAAACTTAGAAGCAGCATAAAAGCGAGTGCAGTTTTTAACACAGCCCACCCCCATCTGAGAGCTTCCTGTTGTTTGTCTTCCCCTATAGCGTGACTGACTAACGATGTAGAAGCAATTCCGAGCCCTACTGCGGGTAAAATTAAGAATAGAGATAAGTTAATTAACACATGCGCGATCGCTTGATCACTCGTACCCAGTTGTCCAATGATCCAAATAAGTACGCAGATAGATAGGGCTAGGAAAAACTGCTGAAGTGAATGGGGGATAGATAAATGTAATAATTTTGAAAACTCAATTATGCTGCCCGAATGCCACCTTAATAAACCGGCAGGTTTTGCATTTTTATACACAAAAACCGCATTGATAAGCGCGCCTGAGTAAATTGCAATTGCTGAGCCTAATCCTGCGCCCGGCGCTCCCATTTGAGGTAAGCCTAAATGTCCAAAAATAAGGCAGTAGCTAATGACTATATTTAAGGAGTGGGTAAACACAAGGATTTTAAAATAAGTAATAGGTGTTTTATTACCATTCCACCACCCGCGAAAAGATAAATTGATTCCAGCGGCAAGCATAGCTGCTGTTCGGTAATCAAAATAGGATGAAGCAATATCTTGAACAGAAGAATCCTCTGACATTATAGCAACGAGACTATCAGAATAATGGATATAAATTATGCTCAGGGGGAGGGCAACAAGAAAAGAGATTAGCAATCCCCAATGGACAGGAGTCGCTGCATAATTATGTTGTCCTTGCCCTCTATTTCTTGCCACGAGCGTTTGTACACCTGAAGACAGCCCGAGTATTAAGCTGATAGCAACAAAATTGGTATAACTACCAATACCAACGCCCGCAAGAGAGGCTTCACCAAGTTGACCGACTAAGGCCGCATCTATCAAATTGATAACGCTTTGAGAGAGCATACCCGCGATGATCGGTAGTCCGAGGAGGATAATTGTTTTCTGTCGAAGAAATGCAGACATAGAGGATCGGCGCAAAAGGCCTTATTCTAACAGAACACTTAGTTTTAAAGTTGAACAAATATACAAGTGGATAGAATTACTCCTTAGGATGGATTTATAATAGGGGTTCGATTAATAGTTGATCAATTTACTCGGGAATAGTTTGGGTGTATCCTACAGCTAATTAAAGTGTAGATTTAACATACAGGACATCGTATGAATATTACCGTTACAGAAACGGCTGAAGATTATTTAGTAGAACTTCTTAGCAAGCAAGATGTAGAAGGCATGGCGGTGCGTATGTTTGTCACTCAGCCAGGGACCTCCTACGCTGAAACTTGTCTTGCATACTGTCGCCCTGATGAAATCATTGAAGATGATGAAGTCATGGAGTTGGCTAAACTACGTTTTTATGTTGAAAAGAACAGCATTCCTTATTTAGATGAAGCGTATGTGGACTTCGCAAAAGATCGTATGGGCGGCCAGCTGACGATAAAAGCGCCTAACGCTAAAGTGCCTAAAGTGTCTGCAGATAGTCCGATAGCTGAGCAGATTAATTATATTCTTTACTCAGAAATTAACCCGGGCCTTTCATCTCATGGTGGTGAGGTGAAGCTAATGGAAGTTGTCGAGGAGGAAGAGGGGCAGATTGCTATTCTTCAATTCGGCGGTGGTTGCCAAGGGTGTAGCGCTGTTGACATGACTCTGAAAGATGGGGTTGAGGCAACCTTAGTTGAGCGTATCGCAGATTTGGTTGGGGTACGTGATGTAACCGACCATAGTGTGCGTGAAAACGCATATTATAAATAACATGTGATTGAAAAGGGGAAGCTTGCTTCCCCTTTTCAATTGTCTCCGCCCTAAGATGCTGTTATAAAATAACAATGCTTCTAATATCTACAACCTTCATGACACTCTAAACGCTGTATTATTTTGATCCCGCTGGTTGCATTTATATAGAAACACCCCCATGTAACCATTAATCGTTTATCGCGTATTTAAAGAATTTATCCGCAGAGCACCGCGGACCTGTTTGATGAGGCTATTGCTGCATGACTCAACATGACGAATCACAGTCACAAGTAATTGAATTGCCCGTACTCCCATTACGGGATGTCGTTGTTTATCCGCACATGGTGATCCCACTTTTTGTTGGGCGGCAAAAATCCATTGATGCACTTGAAGCAGCAATGTCAGGCGAGAAAGAGATCTTATTAGTTGCTCAGAAAAACGCTTCTGATGATGAACCTCTGGCGGATGATCTGTTTGAAGTAGGTACTGTTGCCAGCATCTTGCAGATGCTGAAACTACCAGATGGCACAGTGAAAGTTCTTGTCGAAGGTGATTACCGTGCGACTATTCATAGTTTGCACGAAGATGAAGGCTTTTTCTCTGCTCAAGCCTCTGTGTTACCTATTGAGGAGCTGACTGAAGCTGAAGACACTTTGTACAAACGCACGGTGCTTGAACAGTTTGAACGCTTTGTGCAGGTCAATAAAAAGATTCCTTCAGAAGTATTGTCTTCACTCCAAAATATTGATGATGTAGGGCGTTTGGCCGATACCATTGCTGCCCATATGTCTTTGAAATTAGGAGAAAAACAACAGATTCTCGAGATGCTGGGTAATAAAGAGCGTCTTGAGCATCTAATGGCGTTGATGGAGTCTGAAATTGACTTGGTTGAGGTCGAAAAACGGATCCGTGGCCGGGTCAAAAAGCAGATGGAAAAAAGCCAGCGCGAATACTATTTGAATGAGCAGATGAAGGCCATTCAGAAAGAGTTAGGCGATCTGGATGAGTCTGGCACAAACGACATGGATGAGCTGAAGAATCGCATTGCTGAAGCGAAAATGCCTCAGGAAGCGTTCGACAAAACCATGGCGGAATACAACAAATTAAAAATGATGTCACCTATGTCAGCGGAAGCAACCGTTGTGCGTGGTTACATCGACTGGATGCTTTCCATTCCATGGTCTAAGCGTTCAAAAGTTCGTCATGATATGAAGCGAGCTGAGAAAATTCTTAATCAGGATCATTATGGTCTTGAGGAAGTTAAAGATCGCATTCTAGAATATCTTGCTGTTCAAAAGCGCGTTAAAAAGTTAAAAGGCCCTATTCTTTGTCTTGTAGGTCCTCCTGGGGTTGGTAAGACCTCTCTAGGGCGTTCTATTGCACGTGCGACTAATCGTGAGTATGTCCGTATGGCGCTAGGTGGTGTACGTGACGAAGCCGAGATTCGTGGTCACCGTCGTACCTATATAGGTTCAATGCCGGGTAAATTGCTACAGAAGATGGCTAAAGTTGGTGTTAAAAATCCACTGTTCTTATTAGATGAAATCGATAAGATGGGTATGGACCAACGTGGAGACCCGGCGTCAGCACTTCTTGAGGTTCTTGATCCGGAGCAAAACTCTAGCTTCAATGATCACTACCTAGAAGTTGATTACGATCTATCGGATGTTATGTTTGTTTGTACCTCGAACTCTATGAATATTCCTGGTCCACTTTTGGATCGTATGGAAATCATTCGTATCCCCGGTTACACCGAAGATGAAAAGCTAAATATTGCTCGTAATTACCTCGTAGAGAAACAATTTAAAAATAATGGCTTAAAAACGGGCGAAGTTGAGATTACAGATAGTGCCATTACTGGACTTATCCGCTACTATACGCGAGAAGCCGGTGTTCGTGGCCTTGAGCGTGAAATTGCTAAGATCTGCCGTAAGGTTGTTAAAGAGCTCGCGCTTTCGAATAAGGCAGGTACTATTACCGTTGATACAGAACAGCTTGAGCACTATAGCGGTGTCCTGAAATACAATTTCGGTATTGCCGAAGAGCAAGATCAAGTTGGACTAGTGACAGGCTTAGCTTGGACTCAAGTTGGTGGCGATATACTTAGTATCGAAGCCGCTGTAGTGCCAGGTAAAGGTCGTCAGGTGACTACAGGTAGCCTTGGCGATGTCATGAAAGAGTCTATTCAAGCGGCGTTGACTGTTGTAAGAAATAGAGCTTCGGCATTAGGTATTGCACCAGACTTTCATGAGAAACATGATATCCATATACATGTTCCTGAAGGGGCAACGCCGAAAGATGGCCCAAGTGCTGGCATCGGCATGTGTACTGCTTTAGTATCAGTCTTGACCAATATACCGGTGAGGGCTGATGTTGCCATGACGGGCGAGATAACCCTTAGGGGGCAAGTCTTGCCTATAGGCGGATTGAAAGAAAAACTGCTTGCAGCTCATAGGGGGGGAATCAAAACGGTTCTTATTCCTAAAGAAAATGAGCGTGATTTGAAGGAGATTCCTGACAATATCAAAGCAGATTTAGATATAAAAGCTGTTAAGTGGATAGATGAAGTTTTAGATATCGCACTTAAGTATCAGCCTAAGCCAATAGAGCAAGAAGAAGGCGAGGTTGTTGCAGCAAAGGAAAAGCCTGGAAAAGCTGAGCCGGGGCAAATAAAGCCTCATTAGAGCTCATAAGGGGAGAAAGGTGCACAAGTTGTCTTGACACCGCTTTCTACCACTTGGTATAAATGCTTACCATCTTGCTGGGCATGGATTACGAAAACTAAAAATAACGATCTATTAAAGGGGAACAATGTGAATAAGTCTGAACTGATCGACGCTATCGCAGCTTCAGCCGATATTCCTAAAGCAGCTGCTGGTCGTGCACTTGATGCGACTCTAGAAGCAGTAACTGGTGCATTACAGAACGGAGATTCTGTGGCACTTGTAGGTTTCGGTACATTTTCTGTAAAAGAGCGCGCAGCTCGTACAGGTCGCAATCCGCAGACAGGCAAACCAATTGAGATTGCTGCTGCTACGCTGCCTACTTTTAAACCTGGTAAGGCTTTAAAAGACGCAGTTAATAAGTAAGATCTGATCGCGTCACGATCTTACTTTAAGGAGCGGTAGTTCAGTTGGTTAGAATACCTGCCTGTCACGCAGGGGGTCGCGGGTTCGAGTCCCGTCCGTTCCGCCAACAGAAAGAAATCAAGAAAGGCGCATTCGTTTAGAATGCGCTTTTTTTTTGTGTGAAAAAATGCTCAGGGGTTTATAGGCATAATGCTACAGTCCATTCGGGATAACTCCCAAGGAATCATCGCCAAGATTATTGTTGGTTTGATTGCAGTTACTTTTGCTTTATTTGGTGTTGAATCACTTGTTAGTTTAACTGCGGGCAGCAATGCGCCTGCTACAGTTAATGGCGAAGAGATTAGTCAACAGGATCTCGTTCAAGGTGTTCAGCTTCAGAAACGCCAAATGCTTTCCCAGATGGGAGAGGATGCAGATCCAGCGTTGCTTGATGATAACTTAATCAGCAACATGGTACTGGAAGGCCTTATAGAGCAGACTGTTCTTGTTCAGTCCGCTAGCGATCAGGGATTAACATTCTCTGACAACATGATTGATCAACTGATTTTGACAACAACAGATTTTCAACAGGATGGGCAGTTTAATCGTGCGCAGTTTGAAGCTGTTTTACGTAATGCCGGTCTGACACCGATGATGTATCGTGATTTGATACGTAAAGACAAGATAACGGAACAGGAACGTGCAGCGTTTATGTTATCTGCTTTTACTCTCCCTTCTGAGTTGACCTCAATCGCTCAATTGGACAGCCAAACACGAGATCTACGATATTTTACACTTCCTGCATCCTCACTTCGTTCATCTTTAAATGTGAGTGATCAAGAAATTGCAGATTACTACGATGAGCATCGTTCAGAGTACTTAACTGATGAGCAGGTTGCTATAGAGTACTTATTACTTGAACGTAGCGCGTTAGAAACTGAAATAACAGTGACGGATGAGCAGTTAGAAAGTGCTTATCAGCTATTAATTGATACCTTTCAAGCACAAGAACTTCGCCACTCTGCGCACATTCTCGTCGCTATCTCAGATGAGCAGGATGATGCTGCTGCAAAAGCTAAGGCTGCTAATATTGCTGAACGTATAGCGGCGGGTGAGGCTTTTGAGGCTATTGCTAAAACTGAATCAGATGACCCTGCGTCCGCTGAAATGGGTGGTGATTTAGGTGTTAATGAGAAAGGTGTATTTTCTGATGAGTTTGATAATGCACTCTTTGCCTTAGAGAAAGGGCAAGTATCATCGCCTGTTAGAACTGAATTTGGTTACCATATTATTAAGCTTATCGATATTGAAGCAACTGAAGTGCCTTCTTTTGAAAAAGCTAAAGCTGATCTTGCAAGTGATCTGCTAAATCAATTATCTGAGGAAGAATATGTAGCTCAGTTAGAGCGCTTAGCTGATATATCTTTCTCTTCTGGTGATTTGGTTGAGCCTTCTGAAGTGCTTGATCTTGAAATTCAAAAGACAGAGCTTTTCTCCCGCACGGGTAGTGAAGATGAAATTACAGCTAACCCTAAAGTCTTGGGCGTCGCCTTTGATGAAGAGCTGATTAAAGATGGGTTGAATAGTACACCTATCGAATTAGATTCTGGCCGGGCCCTAGTGTTACGAGTAGTTCAACATGAGCTACCTCGTGAGAAAACACTTGAAGAAGTTGCTGCCATGATTAAAGAAGCGTTGTTAGATGAAAAGGTAGCGCAAGCTTTAGCGGCTCAAGCGGATGAACTTATCGCTAAACTGAAGCAAGGAGATAGCTTAGAGAATGTCGCTACGGGTGCCACGGTAACGACGCTTGCCGGCGTCACTCGTACTCAACAGGATTTACCGCAAGAGTTACGATCTGCTGTATTTAAATTGCCTAAGCCTGCTGAGAACGCTATGAGCTATGCGGCAGTTGATATGCTAGATGGTAGCAAATCAATCGTAGTGCTTGATAAAGTAACTGAGGCGGATGTTGACCTGAAGCCGGAAGAGATTAGCTATATGAGTATGATGCTGAGTAACCGTAAAGGCCAGCAGGATTACCAAGATTATCTAACTCAACTAAAAGAGAAAGCTGAAGTAGAACGTTTGTAATTTTACTTTAGATAAAAAAACCACCTTCGGGTGGTTTTTTTGTTTAGGCTATCGCTGATTTTTTGCTCGTAGGTTTAACATGCACTAAAGACTGTTTTGAGTTGAGGATCATTGAGCTGGCTGGCCGGTGTAATGGTTTTTCGCTGCCAAGGAACAAAGCCTAAGTACCAGCAGCGCCAGAAGTTAACGCTAGCTTGAGGGTTTTCTTGTAGCAAGGCTTCTAGCGTTTGCACTTTACCAATCTCAATCCCTAAGGCTTCTTTGAATATATGGTGGACAAACTTTGAGCAAAACTGACGCTTTGAATCGTATTTAAAACCTAAGTGGTAATAAATCCCCATTTTCTCTTCTGCGGCATATTTTAGTTTATCAATCTGCTTTTGATTGAGCCCCTCTTTTACCCGCATAACACTGACTTCGTTATTGGTTGTTCTAGAAAGAAACTTGCGTAAAGGGCAGCGTGTTACTTTAGGGACTGCGCTTTCCAGTACATACCATTGATTATTTTCTTGGACAATAAAGCCCACATGTGAGGTCCAGCTTCCAGTGCCTTTGGCGACTTGGCGATAGAGAAAGCTATCAATCGAGATGAAGATAATATCGCCTTCTTTAACTTTATTAGTGATCTCTTTTTCAAGTTGATCCAGTTGTTGTGTATTCATCTCTGCTATCTCCTGCTACTTACTTAATATTTAAACGTCATCCGTTTTTTGTTGGAGCAAGTATTAATTTTATCTGCCTATAAGGGGATTAAATTTCAACAAGTCGCGTATATTGATACTTTATGGTGCATTTAGCTCTATAGGTTGGGTGCAAATAAAAGGGGGAGGGGTAAAATGCCAACGACTTAACAGCGGTCATTTTAACGAACGGAGTTGGCTAGTTTATTTATGCGCATTTTACTATTGTCTGCTTATGATGCTGATAGCCATGTTTATTGGCGAGAAGGACTGGTCACACACTTATCTGA
The DNA here is from genome assembly GCF_030547495.1 of Neptuniibacter sp. 2_MG-2023. Taxonomy (NCBI): domain Bacteria; kingdom Pseudomonadati; phylum Pseudomonadota; class Gammaproteobacteria; order Oceanospirillales; family Oceanospirillaceae; genus Neptuniibacter; species Neptuniibacter sp. 2_MG-2023. The sequence continues at coordinate 23,424 of NZ_JAUOQC010000015.1, forward strand.
ATATCAATGGACAGTACTTAAGTTACCGGGTCGATACTTTAGCTGGCGAATGAGAGGGAATAGCTTAAGCTGGGCTTTCTCTGAATATGAAACACTCTCCCAGCCGTATGATTTAGTGATCGCTACGTCGATGACCGACTTATCCTCCTTGCGGGGTTTTGTTCCCTCTTTGGCTAATACGCCTACCTTGGTTTATTTTCATGAGAATCAATTTGCTTATCCAAGTTCAGGTAAAGAGTTTAAGAGCGTAGAACCCTGTATTTTGAACTTATATACGGCATTAGCAGCGGATTATTGCTTGTTCAACAGTGAGTATAATCGGAAGACAATGTTAGAAGGCGCGGCAGCTTTACTGGCTAAATTACCTGACCAAGTGCCTTTAGGTTTAATTGAAAGGATTAGGAAGCGCTCCTCAGTGCTGTCTGTCCCTTTGAGTGATGATAGTTTTTTGCCGAGTACTGCTATAAACGGCGAGTTTACTATTACTTGGAATCACCGTTGGGAGTATGACAAAAACCCTCAATTACTCTTAGATAGCATGCGGTTGTTATCTGATTTTGATGTGGATTTTACGCTCAATATTGTTGGTCAGCAGTTTCGGAAGATTCCTAAACAGTTCGATCTACTTAACGCGTTATTGGCTGATAGGATAGGGCATTGGGGCTATATGCAGTCGCGCTCGGCTTATCAGCAGTTGTTACAGCAATCTGATGTGGTTCTATCAACGGCCTTACATGATTATCAAGGTATTGCTGTACTTGAAGGTGCTGCTGCAGGTGCGTTTCCTGTTGTCCCTGATAGGCTCGCTTATACCGAACTGTTCCCTGAAGGCTGTCGCTATAGTGGAGAGGATGAGGCTGAGACGCTTGCGCTTTTTTTAAAGCAATTGATTGATTATAAGAAAGCTGGGAGCGGGCTTGAATGTGTCGATGTTTCTCATTTGAACTGGACAGTAATGGCGGACCATTACCGTCGTATTATTCAGCAGGTTGCATCAGGTAATCTGGTTAATTAAAGGCGGCGAGTATTAAATTTACGGCCTTTAATTTTGCCTTTATTTAAGCTCTCTACTGCAGATCGAGCCACTTTAGCATCAACAGCAACGTAAGCGACATAATCTAGTACGTTGATCTTGCCGACTTGGCTGCCATCAATACCGGCATCACCGGTCAGAGCACCGAGAATATCGCCTGGGCGTACTTTGTCTTTTTTACCGCCCGCAATAGAAAGTGTCGTCATAGGAGGCTTGCTAGGAACAAAGTCTGCTTTGGCGGTAGGTAAAGGCGTCACACTGAATTCAGTCTTTAGATATGTCTCAATTGCCGCTACTTTATAGGCTTCTGATGGCTGATAAAGGTTGAGGGCGATCCCCTGTTTTCCTGCACGACCAGTACGGCCAATACGATGGGTGTGTACCTCAGCATCGCGGGTGATGTCATAGTTTATTACACAGGGTAACTCGTCAATATCAAGGCCACGTGCGGCCACATCCGTTGCAATCAAGAATGAACAGCTGCGATTGGCAAACTGCATAAGCACTTGGTCACGCTCTCGTTGTTCCAAATCGCCGTGGATTGCTCTAGCGCTATAGCCCATCGCTTTTAGGTGTTGTTGAACATCGTTACAAGTTTGCTTCATATTACAGAAAATTACTGCAAACTCAGGTTGATAGTTACTGATAATATCTGTCAGGTTATTGAGCTTATTTTCTTTGTTAATCTCAAAGAAATATTGCTCAATTTGGTTTTGGCTATGGGTTGATTCAACTTCAACTGTCACAGGGTCTACTAGAATATCAGCGCTAAGTTTAGCGATTGATTTAGGGTAGGTCGCAGAGAAGAGTAGTGTTTGGCGCTTTTTGGGTGCATGGGAGATGATATCCCTAATATCGTCTGCAAAGCCCATATCGAGCATACGGTCGGCTTCATCTAAGACAACTGTATGGACTTGCTCTAAGCGTAAGGTTTTCTTGCGAAGGTGATCTTTGATGCGTCCTGGCGTGCCTACAACAATGTGAGCACCATGCTCTAAAGAGCCAATCTGTGGCCCGATAGACTGCCCGCCACATAAAGTTAAAATCTTCACATTCTCTGTAAAGCGTGCAAGTTTACGCAACTCGTTAGCGACTTGGGTGGCAAGCTCACGGGTAGGGCAAAGCACTAGTGATTGTGTGGCAAAGTTCTTTGTCTTGAGTTTTAGTAGCGTGCCAATACCGAAAACAGCTGTTTTACCACTGCCAGTCTTGGCTTTGGCTATTAGATCCTTACCTGCAAGAAGTTCTGGTAATGCTTGCTCTTGAATTGCGGTCATATGTTGATAACCCAAGCTATCTAAGTTGGCAAGCATCGATTGGGGCAGGTCTAAACTGGAGAAAGGGGTATTGGACACAGTAAGCTCATTTGGAAAGAATTAAAGATAAGTGGATTATAAATCAAATTCGTCTGCTTCGGAGAAAAAAGCGTCGTAAATCGTCTTTAAGGACAGAATTATTTATAAAGCTTGAGGTGAAAAAGGGATAGCTTAGAAGATTCATTATTTTCCGGCTCCTTTTCAAGAAGTCAGTATTTTTTTTGCGTATACTCGTGTCTGCATTTAACGATGATTTGGTAGAAAAGATGAAGACTCGATATGACGTTGTGATAGTAGGCGGTGGCATGGTTGGTGCGACAATCGCTTGTGCCTTAGGTGGTAGTAATCTATCTGTGGCGGTTCTTGAAAATCACTACCCTGCGGAGTTTGATAGTGAGCAGCCACACGATCTACGTGTTTCAGCTATTAGTGTAGCGTCTCAAAATATCTTACAGAAGGTTGGAGCCTGGGAAGGTATATTATCGCGCCGTAGTTGTCCTTATCGTCGTATGAAAGTGTGGGAGGCGAGTGAAGAGAAGGCTGCTACAGAGTTCGTTTCAGATCATATTGGCTGTGATTACCTAGGCCATATTGTAGAAAATCGTATCATTCAATTAGCTTTGCTAGAGCGTTTGCAGCAGTTTGATAATATCGACCTTATCTGCCCTGCAGGTATTCAAGAGATTGATTACTCTCCTGGTAGCAGCATCATTCGTTTAGATAATGATCGAGAAATTATAGCAAGGCTTCTGGTTGCGGCCGATGGTGGTGAGTCAAAGGTACGTTCAGCGGCAGGTATTGGCGTTAATAAGTGGGATTATGAGCAAAGTGCATTAGTTGCCTCAGTTACAACCCACTATCCGCAACAAGATATCACTTGGCAGCAATTTACTCCTACTGGGCCTTTAGCCTTTCTTCCACTATCTGGTAATCACGCATCTCTGGTTTGGTATAACACCCCAGATGAGATAAAACGGTTAATGGCATTGCCTGATGATCGCTTTATGGCTGAATTAACATCGGTCTTTCCTGACTGTTTAGGGAATATAGATCAACTCTTAGGACGTGGCGCTTTTCCACTAAGACGACAGCACGCACAGCAGTATGTACTTGAAGGTGTAGCCTTAGCAGGTGATGCTGCCCATATGATCCACCCGCTGGCAGGCCAGGGCGTTAACATAGGTTTGTTAGACGCTGCTGCACTCGCTGAAACACTACTTGCTGCTGCTAAGACGGGTGAAGATATCACTGAACTAGAGGTATTGAATGATTACGAAAAACAACGCCGTCAACATAACCTCATTATGATGCAAACCATGGATCTGTTTTATCGTGTCTTTAGTAACCAAAGCGGTCCATTAAAACTACTGCGTAATCTAGGTTTAGGTATTGCGGGTAAAGTGAGTCCTGCTCGAAATAAAGTGATGCGCTTTGCTATGGGGCTAGAAGGGCCATTGCCTGCTTTGGCAAGATCAGAAAATACCCGATCGTAACAAACTTTGTATGCTTAGTATCATTGTTTGTTCTACTAATTCAAACAGTATACAATTCTTGGCTACTTCAACAAGGACTCGTTGTCGCCCGTTATGGAATCACAGGCAGATACCTCTATAGATAGCGGCTTGCAATCATTAATTGCAATCTCTCGTTTTCATCAGCTACCGGCCGAAGCGCCACAAATACAGCATCAATTTGGTGTGCCTGGAGAGCTGTTTGGTAATACAGAAATACTTCGTGCTGCTAAATCATTAGGTTTTAAAACGCGCGAATCTTCCCTTTCTTTTTCTAAACTCAACAGCGCTGTTCTTCCTGCCATTTTAGTGACTCATTCCGGTGAATACCTTGTGTTGGCTAAAGTGGCACATGCGTCGGAAGTTCGTCCAGCACCAGCGACGGACGATGAAAATCAAGGTGTTGGGGGTGGAGATGAGAGTAAATCTACTAGCGAAGGTAAAGTATTAGTACTTTTCCCAGATAAACAGCAGCCAGAGCAGTTAAGTGAATCGGAGCTGATGGAAATCTGGGCAGGTGATATTATTTTACTGAGCAAACGAGAGGGGTTGTTAACCAGTTTTAAAGAATTCGATATTAAATGGTTTATACCAGCGCTCTTAAAATACAAAAAGTTTTTTACTGAAGTCATCATAATATCGTTTTTCTTGCAGTTATTCGCATTGGCAACGCCACTGCTCTTTCAAGTGGTGATGGATAAAGTTTTAGTTCATCGCGGGTTTACTACACTGGATGTACTTGCTTTTGGTTTTGTTGCTATTGCGGTCTTTGATGCAATCTTGGGAGGCTTGCGAAATTATGTGTTCTCGCATACTACTAACCGTGTTGATGTCGAGTTAGGTGCGCGGCTCTTCAATCATTTGGTCTCGTTGCCCCTTGCTTACTTTGAATCTCGTCAAGTAGGTCAGAGTGTTGCCAGAGTTAGAGAACTTGATACGATCCGTAATTTCATTACGGGCACCGCATTAACGCTAGTCATTGATCTATTTTTTACCATCGTTTTCTTTGCTGTAATGTGGTTTTACAGCCCCACGCTGACAATCATTGTTTTACTGACGATCCCTTTCTATATAGCGCTCTCGATCTTTATCACGCCTATCTTGCGACATCGATTAGATGAGAAGTTCAAACACGGTGCAGAAAATCAGGCATTCCTTGTTGAAGCGGTGACCGGGGTTGAAACATTAAAAGCGATGTCTGTGGAGCCGCAGATGCAGCGTAAGTGGGAAGATCAACTGTCAAAATATGTGACAGCGTCCTTCCGAACTCAAAACCTGAATAACGTTGCCAATCAAATTGCTGGTTTTATCAGTAAGATTACCACCGTCCTGATTATTTGGTACGGGGCGCATTTAGTGATTGATGGTCAATTAACAGTAGGACAGTTGGTTGCGTTTAATATGATCGCAGGGCGTGTTTCTGGGCCGATTCTTAAGTTGGTGCAGCTTTGGCAGGATTTCCAGCAAGCAGGCATCTCTGTTAAGCGCTTAGGCGATATCCTCAATACACCGACTGAACCTGGCTATAATCCTAATCGCAGCACCCTGCCTAAGCTAGAAGGCAAAGTGACATTTGAACACCTTAATTTTCGTTATCGCCCCGATGGGCCGCGTATCCTTAATGATATCTCCCTAAACGTAAAACCGGGAGAAGTGATCGGTATTGTGGGCCGCTCCGGTTCAGGTAAAAGTACCCTGACTAAGCTCATTCAACGCATGTATGTGCCCGAAGGTGGTAGAGTACTCATTGATGGGGTAGATCTCGCCATGGTCGATACTGCATGGCTGCGCCGCAATATTGGCGTGGTCCTGCAAGAAAACTTCCTATTTAACCGAAGTATTAGAGAGAACATTGCTCTGGCAAATCCCGGTCTGCCAATGGAAGCGGTTGTTCAAGCGGCAAAGCTAGCCGGTGCACATGAATTTATTCTTGAACTGCCTGAAGGTTACGATAACTCGGTGGGTGAACATGGCTGTAACCTATCCGGTGGTCAGCGCCAGCGTATCGCTATTGCTCGAGCGCTGATTACAAATCCAAGAATCCTATTGTTCGATGAGGCCACCAGTGCCTTAGATTATGAATCTGAACGAATCATCCAGCAAAACATGCACGCGATCTGCCATAACCGTACCGTATTTATTATTGCGCATCGCTTAAGTACGGTACGCCAATGTGACCGAATCATTGTAATGGATAAAGGTCGCATAGTAGAAACAGGTGATCATGATGAGCTTATAAAGCAGCAAGGTTACTACTATCAACTAAACAGTATGCAAAGTGGTATAGGTAAGCCGTTAAGGCCAGTAAAGTCAGGGAGTGAGCCTGTAACTTAAGTTTGAATAAGGCCGTCACTAGTTAAGGGTTAACTAGTAAGGGTAATAAATTAAGCTAAATTAACAAGGAATCGTTAACTAGATGGAAGTAGTCAAAAAACTCCATAGTCGCTGGCAGGAGCGTGCCAATATGGGAGATAACGATTTAGCCCGGCAAGAGTTGGCTTTTTTGCCTGCAGCGTTAGAAATAAAGGAAAAACCTCCGCACCCTGCCAGCCGGGTGACGGCGTATGTGTTATTAGCCTTATTTACTATTGGTCTCGTTTGGGCCTGTGTGGGTGAAGTCGATATTGTTGCCACAGCGGAAGGAAAAATAATCCCTTCTGGACAAGTGAAACTGATCCAACCTTTTGAGCGGGGAGTAGTCTCCAATATTTTGGTAAAAGATGGGCAGCTAGTTAAAGCGGGTGATCCATTAGTCGAATTGGATAGGGGACAAACTGGAGCCAATCAAAAGAGGATAGAGCAAGAAGTTACGCAGAATAGATTAAATATGCAGCGGCTCGGTTATTTTAAGCAATACCTTGATCGGCAGGCAGGTTTATCCAACCCCGCATCTGAAACACACCCCACTGAGCAAAGCGCGAAGTCTAATCAAACGCCTAGCCATAACCCCGTATTAACGAAAGATAAGCAATCAACTATAGCGACTAAAACACACAGCTTAGTTTGGCCTGAGGCAAGCAATTACCAACAACAGCAACAAACACTACTTCTTATGCAACAGCAAGAAAACTTTCGCGCAGAACAGTCCAGGCTCTTTCAGCTAATTATCGACAAAGAAGCAGAGCAACAGGTCAATGCTGCTCTGATAAACAAACTGAAAGGCACACTGCCATTGATCAGTCAGCGAGTAAGTGCGCTTAAAAAACTGATGCAGCAAAAAATGGCGGCACGGGTTCAGTATCTAGAACTAGAGCAATTAAGAATCGAACAGCAGCAAGATCTCATCGGTGCAAAAGCGCGTAATCGTCAGCTAAAAGCACAGTTTGATGAGTTAAAACAACAAAACCAAGCGTTAATTGCACGTACCCGAAGTGAAAACCTTCAAGAGCTGTTGCAAACGGATAGAGAATACTTGAGCCTTGGCCAAGAACTGAATAAAGCGAATGATTTGAATAAAAAGCAGATCTTAACCTCACCTGTTAATGGCGTTGTACAAGAGCTAGCCATCCATACCATTGGTGGTGTAGTGACTGAAGCGCAAACCTTGATGAAAATTGTACCCGAAAACCAACAGCTTGAGGTCGAAGCCTGGCTGGAAAATAAAGATATTGGTTTTGTGTCCACTCAACAAAGTGCTGAAGTAAAGATCCACACCTTCAACTTTACTAAATACGGCATTATCGATGGGCATGTCGAAACGATCTCAAGCGATGCCACTGTCGATGAACAACGCGGGCTGATCTATAAAGCTAAGGTACTGTTAACCAAAAATAGTTTAATGGTAGATGGGCGAGAGGTTCCATTAGTGCCGGGAATGGGTGTGAGTGCAGAGATTAAGATAGGTAAACGGTTGTTGATTGAGTATATAACTGCGCCGTTGCTTAGATATAAAAGTGAAAGCCTTAGTGAGAAATGAAATCAATATATTCTTTTTATACGTAACTGTTTTATTGATTTGACGTTAAGTGTCTGGTTTTTGAAGAAGCAGGGCTTGGAATTTTAGGTAGGTTTTTTATTGAAATAAATAAAGTAATAAATGATGTTTTTATTCATTATTAAAGTTATACATAAAATAAAAAACATCATTTTTAGAATGTTGCTCTGATGTTAAATGATGTTTTTTGTTGGAATGTTTGTTGTTTTTAAAAAACATATAAACCCCGTTGGGTGGGTTGTTATTTATGAGGGATTATTATGAGTGGTGGTATGCAAGGAAGTGTTAAAGAGTTAGATATTTTCTTTGATGGTCATTATGCAGGAACAGACTTTATTTTAAAAGTTAATACGCTGACTGAATCAGAGGATGATATTGATGTTATTGTTAAAATGCTTTCATTGGCAGAAAGTGTTATGTCACTCATTGATAAAGCATTACCAAAAGCCGTTTCGAAAACACTTCCTTTTGTAGACATAGCCAATGAACTGAGGATTATTAATAATGATTTGGAAAATAATATCCAGCCTGATCATGAAGCTATATTAACTATAGAGGCTGGACTTGCTTCGATTGTAGGATATGGTGCCGCAGGGATTATTACATTAGTTGGCGCGCCAGTGGTTGGTTCTCTAGTCGCAATTGCTGCCGGAGCGTTAACAATAGGACTCACTGTTTATGCATTAACCCAAGAGGGTGAGGATATTCCTGATTTTCAAAATTTAATGCTTGATTTAGCTTTAGAAGCAGCTGATTTTCTGCAAGATATTGAGGATGCATATGGTTACTTTACTGCAGATTTTGCTTTAAGTAATGATGTACCGATTGATGAAGCAGTTGATTTTCTTCGTCTTTTTGTTATTGCTGAAAGTCAACTTCAGCTATCAGATGATTCTACTGATGAAATAAATCAAGCGATTAGAGCATTATCTCCAAGTGATAAGGGGGGGGGGGAAGAATTTTTGCGAGCGCTGGGGGGGATATTTAATGTTGATATTGGAACTATAAATGATGAGGATGATTTTATAGATGAGGTTTTTCACCTTTATGATGAACTACGTAATAGCTTTGATAGTTATGAAGATTATCAAAACTTTACGTTAAATTTCATTAATTTATCAAATAAAAATTATGATGAGATAAATGATTACTTAATTGAAAGTGATGATTTGTCTAAATCTGTAAAGTATGCACTATTAGAAATGAATAGCTTTGCATTGAGTCATGATAGTCTTTATACGGATTCCAGTATTAACGATTTAGATCGACAGTTTGAAGGTACTCCCTATTGGGAAGACCGTTCTAGATTTTTATCACTATATCTTACTGCGAGGCTGAATTATTCAACGATATATACAGGTACAGTTGAAGGAATTGATGGCGATATAGTTTTTCTTGATAAAGAAACAGGTAAAACAGTTCAGAATTTTTATGTATTAAACCCATCAGCCGCTAGAGTTATTTTTTCATCTGTAGAAGGGGGCGTCGTTGGAGGCAATGTAGGCAGTGACCGATTATACGGGAATATAGGTAGAGACACTCTATTTGGCGGGGAAGGTTCAGATCACTTATATGGCGGAGACGGCATAGACTTCCTTATTTCGAACAATGCTGAAAACCAAGATGATAATGCCGTAGATAAACTTTTTGGTGGTAAAGGTCAAGATATTTATTATATGGGCGGAGGAGACATTGCCGAAGATGAAGAAGGTAATGATGTGTATTTCATCAACACTGAATCAGCCAATGGCCAACGGATAGTTATTGAGGATCATGATGGCGACGGAAAACTTATTATTAATGGAGTCGCATTAAATATTGCTTTAAATGTCGGCCCGAATCAATGGAAAAGCGTTAATTTAAAATTATCTATGTCTGGAACATCGTTAATTATTAAGGACTATGATAACAATGAGATAGAGCTTATAAACTACAAGCCAGGCGATTTTGATTTTCATATTGATTATGACACTATCTTGGTTGACCCTAATAATATTGGAACGGTTAATGATGATGAAATAGAAGGGACGAATAGTAATGACCTGATAGATGGATTAGCTGGAAACGATATTATTTTAGGGTATAGCGGTAGTGATACTATTGAAGGGGGGGCTGGAACGGATTTACTGCGAGGAGGCGATGGTGACGACTATCTTTTTGCAGGTAATAAAGAAGATCAAGAAATAGCTTTTAATATTGATTTTATTGAAGAGAGTGAAGGCGCGGATTTTTTAGGGGGGGAAGGGGGAGATGACCTCTTAATTGGAAGCAAGAATGCAAATTGGATCAACGGCGGCGCGGATAGCGATAAAATTTATGCGGGTGGTGGAGATGATATTATTTTTGGGGACTCCGAGCGTGTTCCCTTCGATTTAGAAGACTTCGCGGTAACTGGGGACCTCATTCACGATGCTGTTCGTTCAGGAGCTCATAACCCATTCTTTTCTGGCTCAGATACTATTTTTGCAGGTGATGGAAATGACAAGGTTTGGGGGCAAGCGGGTAAGGATTTTATTTATGGAGAAGATGGAGATGACCTGCTGCAAGGTGATCTAGTTGGTACAGATGCGAATGATCTTCCCGTATATGATCATGGTGATGATTTCATCTATGGTGGAGCCGGAAATGATGTTATTGACGGGCATGGAGGTAGTGACCATCTTTATGGCGGTGCTGATGATGATTATATTAACGGTGATTTTCACTACAGCATCTTTGCTGCAACAAATCATGGCGATGACTGGTTATATGGTGATGGCGGCCAAGATACCTTAGTAGGTCAGGGTGGCAGTGATCGATTGTATGGTGGCGAAGGTGACGATGTTTTATATGGTGACCATGGAGACTATTCATCACAAAATTCCGGTAATGATGAGTTAGATGGCGGAGCCGGAGATGATCATCTGATCGCAGAAGGTGGGGATGATAAGTTAATAGGTGGTACTGGAGTTGACTATCTAGAAGGTGGAACAGGTTCCGATACGTACTACTTTGAATTAGGCGATGCCATCATTGTTGATGGTGTTGCGGATAGCATTACTGATACGGCAGGCGAAATCAACAAAATTGTTTTTGGTGCAGGCATTAAGTTAGAGGATATTAACCTCAATATTATTGGTAATGATCTCTTCGTAAGTTATTTGGGCGAAGGCATTTATATTAACAATGGTATGCTTGGTGCTGTTGAGTCTTTTCAATTTGATAGCTCAGCCACGACTTTAAGTCATGAAGCACTTATTGGTTCGCGTTATATAGATCCACGTTTCGATTTAGGTTCTACCGGAGATGATTATCTTATTGGTGGCGCTGCGCAGAACACGCTGTTTGGTGGACAAGGGAATGACACATTAGTAACCGGTTTTGGACCTAGCAATTTATTTGGCGAAACTGGTAATGATACGTTAATTCACCAAGGTGGCGTATCAAACCTTGAAGGGGGCGATGGGGATGATAGCTATATTATTAATCTCGGTTCCGGTTCAGATGTAACTATACAGGATACATTAGGTGTCAACAGTCTAAGTTTAAATGCAGATTTAAATGAAACAACTTATTTCAATATGGTCGGTAGTGATCTGATAATCAAGTTAGGTGATAATCAGATAAAAGTTCCCAACTGGAGCGAATCCACATTTGCTAGCTACACCCTTACAGATGGCACTGTTCTGACTCCGTCCGATATACAGCTTCGTTTGAATACAGCGCCTGTAGCTGGCGAAGTGGTAGATGTAATAGTTGAGGAGGATTCTGAATTGGTCTATTACTTAGATTCAGGCCTTTTTTCAGACCCTGAGTCCGACTCATTAAGCTATCAAGTATTACAATCTAATGGTGAGCCACTACCTACGTGGTTAACTTTTGATCCAGATGTCAAAGCGTTACATGGTGTCCCTTTAAATGAAGATGTCGGTTCTATTTCTATAGACGTTATAGCGACTGATCCTGGTGGTTTAACTGCGATAAACACGTTAAATCTAATTATACAGAATACTAATGATGTACCGGTTGCGATTGATGATGCGGTCGTTCCTGTTGCTTACGCTCTTACACGTTTATATGTATCTGAGTTTGATCAGGCATTTGATTTAGAATACCCCTTTAATCCGGAAGACTATCAGTCAGAAGTATTTTTAAAACAGATAGGTGATCAGAGAATACTGTTTTGGAATACTACTTCAACTGGTGTAAGTGGGGAGTCTACAGGGTGGTGGTTCCAAGCCGTTGATGACGCTGGAGTGCCGATTGGTGAAGCAGAAAATTTTGAAACATATAATTACGAAATCGTTCAAATTGAAGAGACGAATAATGGGCTATCAGTTGTTTTAAAAGAGATAGAGTTTGTTGACGGTTTTCCTATTAATAGTTATTACCGACAAGAAATTGATGAAAATTTTTCAGTTGGGCCACTAGATGAATTAATTGTTGATAATGATTTTTTTCTTAATGCTGTTGCTGCAGGAGTTGATTTACCTTTAAGTGAATACCGAGCAGGCCTTCGTTTTTATTACCATGGATCGGCGATTGAGGGTGTAAGCGCGGTCATTACAACCGGCGAATCGAATCAGTTTGTAATGGAGCTTAATTTAGATATTGCGTATGATGAAAATCATTCAATATTAGCATTAGAAAATGACAAATTTTTCGTTAAATCAACCCAGAAGCTAGAGGAGGAGGGAGGTGACGGGACTGATGTTTATCTCCTTCTTGTTGATATACAACAAGGAACCGTATCTGAGAAACTTCGTTTGATAACCCTTCTATCCACCCAGGATTATGTTGATCTTGAGATTGTTGCTCTTGGTTCAGGTGAGCAGGGTATATTCGTTGCGTACAAAGAATTGGTAACATCTTCGACATATAAATTAATGGGGCAGTTATATGACTTGTCAGGTGTGGCAATTGGAGAAGCGGTTGCCTTCTATGAAGGCTCAATCGATTCGACTATAGAGTTAGATGAAAGTAATATCATTTCCATTGGCGGTAATATAGTTGCTCTCTGGCCGAATCTTGATCTAGCCAGTGGCAATGAGTATACCAACAATAGTTGGATTACTATGTCGACTATAGGGTTACAGCGCGATCTTAACAGTACTATCCTAATTTCACCGCTTGAAAATGATTTCGATCCAGATTCCATTCATGTTGATGAGATGCTGTCTTTAGTTAGTGCTGAAATTATTTCAGGCTTCGGTAAAATTGAAATTGTTGGAGATCAAATATCGTATCAGGCCATAGGTAAATATGATTATCTACCTGAGGGGCAAAGTGAGCAGGTAACTATTGAATATACCATGGCTGATGACAATGGTCTTGAGTCTAAAGCTATGGCAACGATTCATCTCTCTGGGGAAACTGATTATAACCTCGGAGGTTTGGAAGAGTTCATTGACCTATTTCCTGTTGCAGGTCATAACCAGGTTGAGACTGGCAATGGGAATGATTATGTAAAAGTGGGAGCCGCGCAAAATTCGAGTGTGTCTGTTTTTACTGGGCAAGGTAATGATGTTATTTATTCAGATATATCTTCTACGGGTTCTAGTTATTTTTATCAGGGCGGCTTAGGGGATGATCGCTATATTTTTGGTGGTTTTAGTGGTGTTCAGTTCAATGGTATTTACTACATTAATGATATAGGAGGTAGTGATAGCCTTGAAGTTGGACGTTCTTTTAGTAGCTTCACCCCCAGTTTAAGTTTAGGCTCGTTAAAAATCACATTTGACAACCATCCTATCGAATTTCATTTAGAAAACTTTGATCCTAATGATGTTTTAGGTGGTCCTCGAGATATAGAAACGTTTGTATTCAATGATATGACTCTCAGCTATGAAGAGTTTGTTGCTCTCGGTTTTGATCTTAATGGTGATAGTGAGCATAACCATATTACAGGCACTTCGGTGGTAGATCGAATTACGGGAGCGGAGGGTGACGACGTTCTTGAAGGCGGAGAAGGTAATGATGTTTATATTTTCGGTCTAGGGTCAGGTCAGGATCAAATTGTTGATATTTTAGGAGAGAATACCATTCTATTAGAGGGTGGTTTACTACTAGCTAATCTTGAGTTTTCTTTAAAAGGCGGTGATCTTGAGATTATTCTCTCGCCGGATGATGTCATCACGGTATCAAATTGGGCTAACTATAGTTCCACATCTATTAGTCGTATAGAGGCAGATGATGGAATTATCGTTGCGAGTGAAATTGAAGATATAGTAGCTCTGTATGATTTCATACTAAATCCTATTAATGATATCGACCTTGTGGAGGATATTGACTCAGCGTTCTTAGATCTTAATCTGTATATTCAAGGGGCCGCTTCGATCGCTAATATTGAAGTGATTGCATTGAGTGATGGTTTACAACCTGATTGGCTGTCAGTTGACCTCGAAACGGGCATTGTCAGAGGATCTCCTGAGAATTCCGATGTAGGTGCAGATAACTATTTATTGCGTGTAACATCCGAGTCAGGCCAAGTGTTAGAGCAGACAATTAATATTGCTGTTCATAATGTGAATGATGCACCAGAAGTAGCTTTAATGTTGAGCCATCAGTCGACAGATGAAGATATTGAATTCACTTACGCCCTACCTGAAGGTTTATTTACGGATGTTGATGCAGGCGATCAGTTATCGTTGAGCGCTACCTTGGCAGATGGTTCGCCTTTACCTTCATGGCTAACCTTCGATGTAACTACTTCAACTCTTTCAGGAACACCCGATAATGGCGATGTCGGGGATTTATCTATCAGCGTAACGGCGACAGACTTAGCAGGTGCATCCGCATCGCAACTGTTTAGCCTTGTGATTAATAACGTTAATGATAGCCCTGAAGTCAATATCGCATTAATCGACCACACTACGGAGGAAGATACGGCATTCACTTACACCCTACCTGAAGATTTATTTACGGATGTTGATGCAGGCGATCAGTTATCGTTGAGCGCTACCTTGGCAGATGGTTCGCCTTTACCTTCGTGGTTAATATTCGATGCGGCGAGTGCAACGTTCTTAGGTATTCCAGAGAATGAAAATGTTGGCTCCATTTCTATAGAAGTTTTAGCGACTGATTCAGGTGGTTTAACGGCGACAAGTACGTTAAATATTAGGGTGAATAACACAAATGACAAACCTTTATTATCAGGGAGCATTGATGATATTTCACTTACTTTAGGTCAAACGTTTAGCTTTGCGATTCCTAGTTCTCTCTTTGCTGATGACGATGTAGGCGATGAGCTATCTATTAGTCTGACCTTGGCTGATGGAGAGCCACTTCCCTCATGGCTTAAGTTTGATTCAGAGGCGATGACGTTATCAGGCACCCCCGCCTTAGAAGAGCAGGGGGAGGTATCTATTCGGGTTATCGCAACTGATCTCGGTGGTGCTCAGGCCCAAGTCGATTTCGCTATTAATGTTGAGCCAAGTGAAGGTCAAATTGTTGGGACCGCTGCTGATGATGATTTATTCGCATTACCCCAAGGCTCAGAATTGTTTTCAGGGGCCGGGAATGATCATTTATACGGTGATTCTGGAGACGATAGTCTTTTCGGGGGAAGTGGAATGGATGTGTTGAACGGTGATTTCGGGAAAGACAAACTATACGGTGGCAATGGCAGCGACGTATTGAGAGGTGGTTTGGGGCAAGACATATTAGTGGGTGGCGCAGGTAAGGATTATTTGTCAGGAGGTTTCGGTTCAGATCAATATGAAATAGGTAAAAACTCAGGTGAAGATCAAATATATGAAGCTGCTGGTTCAGTCTTGGGTGGTTCGGAAGATCAAATAGTATTTGTTGATGGTATAACGGAAGAAGACCTTTGGTTTGCAAGAGACGGCTCTGATCTTGTTGTGAGTCAAATAGGTACAAATGATTCGATAATAATTAATAGCTGGTACGACTCTGATGAACCGCGAGTTGAAAGTATGATAGCTGATGGTCAAGAGTTAGATTATTCTGCTATTGATGCCTTGGTCCAAGCAATGGCTGTATTTGATGCTCCAACGGGCGCTGGAGAAGAGATCCCTCAGAATGTGAAGGACCAGTTACAGCCTGTGTTGGCTGCAAGCTGGCAATCTACTAGTTGAAAGGTATGTAGGCTCTGAGTAAAACCCCGTAATTACGGGGTTTTTGATTTCTACTTAGCAGCAGTGACAGTACGTTGGTAAGACGATGGTTTTAAATTTAGGGGAAAGGTCAATTGCTACAGGCAAAAAGGCACAAAAAAAAGCCGGTCAGGGCGACCGGCAAAGGATATAGGCTGAATTAACCAGCCAGAGTAGAGAAGTGGGACTGTAACGTAGTCCCAAACGATCTATTCTTACTTAGCAGCCGTTTTAGGTGCAGCAGGCTTGCGTTTAGCAGGTGCTCTTTTAGCAGGTGCTTTCTTCGCAGGTGCTGCAGCAACCGGTTCAGCTTTTGCCGCTGGCGCTTCAGTTTTAGCTGCAGGTGCTTCAGCAACTGGCGCTACAGCAGCCGTTGCTTCAGTGATAGCTGCTGTAGTTGCTTCAGTAGCTTCTGTTATAAATTTGTTGAAATCAGATACATAAGGCATTTCGCTGATTTCAGAAAGGCTCTTCTCAACGATTCCAGAGATTTCTTCTTTTGCTGTAGTTAATGCAGCAAGTTCTTTTTCAGCGACTGAAGTCATTTTTACTTCTAAGTTTTTGAAAAATTGAACCTGAAGCTCAATAGCGTCTTTAGCATCTTTAACTTCTGAAAGTGCTTTTAGCTGAGCAACGCTTGAATCAACAAAGTCTGTTACGTATTCAGACTGAAGGGAAAACAAAGTTTCCAACGCTTTTTTATTTACTTCAGCAACATCAATCGCTGGTTGCATTTTTTCCTGGACGTCTTTCATCAGATCATCATACATGTTCAATTCCTCTGAGAATCAAAAATTAACTTTGTGCGTTGCAGCATTTGTATTCAATATAGTGATTAATAAATAACCTGTCAAATATTTTTTTGTGCAATGCACAAAAAAAGACTGTTTTTTGCTCTTTCTATTTTTATCTCTTTATAAACAATTAGATAGGTAATTCAAGGTGCTTTTCTGTGGGGGGTGATTGGTTGCTATAATGGCTATTAGCGCCCCTCTTAGACCTTAGTTTATTAAAGAGAGGCGAAGAATTATGCCTACTTAAGCTGTTCAAGGTTGTTCATCGTGGCTAATAGTCATTACAATCAATCAATAGGGTAGAGTTTGCTGTGTTTATTGCGTCAAAGCAGGATGCTTTACCGGTTTTAAGCTTGTCAGTAACGGGATCAATTTTTTTCATGACAATTATTCAGACTGCTCCAACCCCGCATAAGACTTTCGAATTTATCCGTACAGAAATAATAGAATCACTCGGGATTGATGTTACAGAGTATCGTCATACCAAAACGGGGCTTGCGCATTACCATATAGCAGCTGACCATACTGAAAATGTTTTCTTAGTTGGCTTGCGTACAGTTCCAGAAGATTCTAAAGGTGTTGCACACATCTTGGAGCATACCGCTTTGTGTGGCAGTGAGCGTTTTCCTGTACGTGACCCATTTTTTATGATGACACGGCGCTCTCTAAATACTTTTATGAATGCTATGACGAGTAGTGACTGGACGGCTTATCCTTTTGCAAGTCAAAACCGTAAAGACTTTTATAATCTATTAGATGTATACCTTGATGCTGTTTTCTTTAGTCGCTTAGATCAATTGGATTTTGAGCAAGAGGGGCATCGTGTCGAGTTTTCTGAACCTAACAATGCTGAATCGAATTTAGAATATAAAGGTGTTGTGTTTAATGAGATGAAAGGGGCGATGAGCTCGCCGGTTTCACGTTTATGGCAATCAGTGACAAAATACCTATTTCCAACCACGACCTATCATCATAACAGTGGGGGAGAGCCGGAAAGTATCCCTGATCTTACTTATGATGAACTGCTAGCATTCTATAAAACCCATTACCATCCGAGTAATGCGGTTATCATGACCTTTGGTGATATTCCAGCTGCGGATCTACAGGCTGTTATTGAAGATAAGGCGCTCTCTCGGTTTGAAAAACTAGATGAGACGATTGAGATACATGATGAAAAACGTTATTTCTCACCCTTACGTGTAGAAGAGGGGTATGAGTTAGATCAAGAGGATACAACAGGTAAAACGCATCATGTTCTGGCTTGGTTATTAGGTCAGTCCAATGACTTGGAAGCGCAGCTGAAAGCGCATCTTATGTCTCGAGTGCTTTTAGATAACAGCGCTTCTCCTTTGCGCTTTGCTCTAGAAACAACGGATCTGGGCAGTGCCCCTTCACCCTTATGCGGTTTAGAAGACTCTAATCGTGAAATGAGTTTTATGTGTGGTCTAGAAGGCAGTGAGCCGCAAGATGCAGATGCGTTTGAAGCTTTAGTCTTAAATGTATTAGCTGAAGTTGCAGAGAACGGCGTGCCGATCGCAATGTTGGAAGCTCAGTTGCATCAGTTGGAGCTTCATCAAAGAGAGATTAATGGTGATGGCTATCCTTATGGTATGAGCTTGTTAATGGCTTCTTTAGGCGCAGCTATCAATCGTGGTGATCCAATCGCTTTACTTAATCTTGATCCAGTTTTAGATAAGCTTCGTGAAGAGATTAAAGATCCTAATTTCATTAAAGGAATGGTTAAAGATCTATTAGATAATCCGCACCGTGTACGTTTAACCTTGCGCCCTGATAATCAATTGGCTGTGAAACGAGATTCGGCTGAAAAAGCGCAGCTTAATAAGATTAAAGCGAGCCTAAGTGAGGCTGAAAAACAGCAAATTATTGATCGTGCTGCTGCCCTTGAAGCAAGACAGAATCATGAAGATGATGAGTCTATTTTGCCTAAAGTTACATTAGCGGATGTGCCTGATGATATGTCAGTGCCTGAACCGACAGATGTAGCCTCTAAATTACCTTATGTGCGCTTTGATAGAGCAACGAACGGGTTAGTTTATCAACAGGTGATTATTCAACTTCCTGCGTTAGATCAGGAGGAGCAGCATCTATTACCTTTATATAGCCATCTACTTACAGAGCTAGGTTGTGGTGAACGTAGCTATCAAGAAAACCAGCAATATCAAACAGAAGTAACGGGTGGCATTCATGCTTTTGCTTCTGTGCGAGGTATGCCTGATGACGAACAAAATGTGAACGGCTATTTTACCTTATCAGGTAAAGCGCTTGTTTCTAAACAGACGCAGCTGACTGATCTTCTGAAAGAGACTTTAGCTTGCGCTCGGTTTGATGAGTTAGCACGTATTAAAGAGGTTGTATCACAGCAGCGAACACGAAAAGAACAAGGCATTACCGGCCATGGACATGCTTTAGCGATGATGGCTGCTACCTCTAAAATGAGTCCTGCTGCGGCGCTTGCCCAAGCAACAAAAGGACTTGAGTCTATACTTTTTTACAAGACCCTAGATGATGACTTAAAACAGGAGTCTGCACTTAAGTCTCTTGCTGAACGTTTAGGGCAGCTACATCAAAAAATTGCACAAGCACCTAAGCAGTTTTTGATGGTGGCTGAGGAGGAGCATCAAAACCAGCTGCAAGACTATTTAGAAAGTAGCTGGCAGTCATTAGCTGATAAACCTACTGGGCTGTTTAGTTTGCCAGCCTTGAGAGAGAAGGTTAAGCAGGCCTGGGTGACGAGTACACAAGTTAGCTTTTGTGCAAAAGCTTTTACTACAGTGCCCGTTGAGCACCCCGATGCCGCTGCGTTGACTGTGCTAGGTGATTTTTTACGCAATGGCTTTTTACATAGAGCTATTCGTGAGCGAGGTGGTGCTTATGGTTCGGGTGCAGGTCAGGATTCAGGAGATGCTGCTTTTAGGTTTTTCTCATACCGTGATCCTCGTTTAAGCGAAACCTTGGATGATTTTGATGCTTCAATAAAATGGCTGTTAGAAAGTGATCACGATGAGCAGAGACTGGAAGAAGCGATTCTAGGTGTGGTTAGTTCTATCGATAAGCCTGGTTCTCCAGCCGGAGAAGCTAAGCAGGCCTACCATAGTAGTTTGTTTGGTCGTACGCCAGAACAGCGTCGTAAAGTGCGCTCACGCATATTACAGGTGACTATTGATGATCTGAAACGTGTTGCAGAAACCTATTTACTTGATGCTGAAGCAAGTATAGCGGTTGTTACTAGCCAAGCTCAGGCAGATACGCTTGGATCTGACTTTGAGATCATCGAGGTTTAACGGCGCGGCGTAAGTGCCATATTGATAAATTAAGTGGCTGACGCTCGTTAAGTGATTACATTACCTACAGCCCCTAAATACAGGGGCTTTTTTGTTTGGCCATATATATGTCTACCAATCCGCTTTATCGTGGAGCGCTACTGATTATCCTATCGGAGTTTTTTTTAGTGCTCTCAGGGATGCTCATTAAACAATTAAGTGGTGAGTTACCAACCGAAGTAATTGTCCTTGCGCGTAACCTTTTTGCATTGTTACTTTTACTTCCTTGGTTATATAGTGTCGGTCTACGTCGCATTTATACTCAAAATGTACATTTACATTTTGCCCGTGCAGCAGTCGGCGTTACCGCAATGATGTGTTTGTATTATGCATGGGGAAATTTACCTTTGGCCGAAGCTGCCCTTATCAAACAAACCGCGCCTTTCTTTGTGCCTTTGATTGCTTTTTTCTGGCTAAGGGAGCGTATTGGTAACAGGGTTAAAATTGCCATTTTTATTGGTTTTTGCGGTGTCTTTCTTATTTTAAATCCTACCGACCAAACGATTAATATCGCTGTGTTAATTGCCCTGTTTGGTGCCATGTTAGGCGCATTGGCAAAAGTGATTGTCCGCCGGATGAGTATCAGTGAATCTCCGCAGCAGGTTGTTTTCTATTTTGCATTTTTTAGTACAGTGTTGGCGTTTGTTCCTGCGATACTTAATTGGGTAACGCCCTCATTGGCCGCTTGTGGGTGGCTCCTTTGTGTTGCTCTAACCTCAACCATTGCCCAGTTATTATTGAGTAAAGGCTACGGATTAGCGCCCGCTGGTCAGTTAGGGCCTTATACATACTCATCGGTTGTGTTCGCAGCTCTCTTTGGTTGGCTGTTTTGGCAAGAGGTGCTTGATCTAAATAGCATTATTGGTGTCGTTTTAATTATTAGCGCAGGTGTTCTTTCAGCTGTTTCTCGCAAAAATAAACAATCAAAAGCGGATAATTGAACAGAGAATGCTCAATTTTTTTGAAGAGATTAATTATTTTATCTAGATGTAAATAAAGTGCTTGTAATCCTCTGTGGGAGTGGTACTACTGTAAGTGTAGAGGGGATGTTGAAAAGCAGTTTAATTGAGTCCCCTAATAGCAACATTGCATTAAGGATTTACATATGAACATTAAAATCACTCACCGCAATGCTAAAGTTTCTGACAATATGAAAGATAAAGTAGAAGCGTGGCTAAACAACAGTCAGGAGCGTTATGAAGTTATTACTAGCGCCCATGTTATTTTGGAAAAAAATGATCGAGAGGAGTTAGCAGAAGCGACTATTCATATTGCGGGCAAAGATATATTTGCTAAAGCGAGCGCTGATAATTTATATGCAGCACTTGATACTCTAGCGGATAAAATTGATCGCCAGCTAGATAAAATTCATCAGAAAAATGTTAACAAGAAAGGTGTGCAGAAACCTGCAACAGAGTCTGCTGACGCCGAAACTTTTGATGAAGATTATGATGAAGAAGAGATGACACTCGTTCAATAAGATCAGTTATCTAGAGAGAATGCCCAGCTTAAGCTGGGCATTTTTGTATCTAGATCTAAATTTAAAGTGCTTAGAAAATCCTTTATTGTATTCCCTAGCTATTGTGACTTTGTAAGCTTTATATAAGGGCTTAATTTTGAAATCCACACATAGTTATTTATGAAGGTGTTTTGCCGTGAATTCAATCTCGTCTGATATTAAAGTGTTAAGTGTAAAAGCAGATGAATGGGATATTGTTTATCCTATGTGGGAACATTTAATCTGTGAACTACCGAGTTATCACTTCAATCCCTTTGGCAAACCGCTATTGGATGAACAGAGAGTCCATCTTAAAAGCACATTACAAGGGTGTTTAGCTAAAGATGAGGCCGAAGTGTGCGTTGCTGTTAATAAAAATAATGAAATATGCGGCACGATAGCCGTTATTCAAAACACGCAGCGGGGATATGATCAACCAGAGAGCGGGGTTCTTTTTAATCTTTGGGTTAATCCTCTCATGCGCCGCCATCAAATTGGTACCGCCTTGGTTAAGTACGCAAAGGAGTGGTTGCTGGCACAGGGAGCGACCTCTGTGCAAGTTGGTTGGCATCCTGATAATAGTATCGCTGCTTCTTTTTGGCTCAAGCAGGGATTTCGTCAGTATGAATGTATTGCGGCCACTTTTTTGAATTGAGCAGCACTAATTTGTGAGACTCTAGGTAAATAAGCTTATGTATATACATTGGTATGCTTTGCGAATGCAAGTTATGGGCTATGTATATCAGCTGTGTGTGTGAAATCAAAAAAAATCATTTTTTTGTCAATTAATTGCCAAATTGTCACAAAACTGTAATTACTCAGCGTAACAAATCCGTCATAATTCGCGCGCCTGAGCATTTTGTTTTTTCTGCTCAAAAATGTTTTTTCGACTCATTAGGGTGCGTTGTATGGTCTCCACCAATAATCCATTTTTGCAGATGTTTGCGCGTTCGCCGTTCAAACCTATGCAGGAACACATCGCTAAAGCGCAAGAATGTGCGATAGAGCTAATTCCTTTTTTTGAAGCTGTAATGGCTGATGATTGGGAAGAGGCTAAAAAAATTCAAAGAAAGATCGCCATACTTGAAGGCGATGCTGATGCAATGAAAAAAGAGATTCGCCAGAATCTACCGAAAAGCATTTTCCTACCGGTGCCTCGCACAGATCTATTAGAAGTTTTAAGAATGCAGGACAAGATTGCTAATAGGGCTAAAGATATCTCAGGCCTAATGCTTGGCCGAGAAATGTCTGTTCCTGCAATTATACAGTCGGATATGACGGAGTATGTTCGAGTTGCGCTTGAAACATCAGATCAGGCACTAACAGCACTTAATGAACTTGATGAACTGGTCAATAGCGGTTTTGGTGGCCATGAAATCAATGTGATTGAGAAGATGTTAGATCAATTAGATGCGTTGGAGCACCGTACTGATGAGCACGAGAGAGATATTCGTGCAAAGTTATTCAGTGTTGAGAAAGAGTTACCGCCAATTGATGTCATGTTTTTATATCAGGTGATTACTTTGATAGGTGATCTAGCTGATCGTGCTCAACAAGTCGGTAGCCGCTTGCAGCTACTCGTCGCTCGTTAATTCGGTAGGTTATTAGAATGGAAATTATTGCTCAGTACGGCGACATAATCGTTATTCTTGCATGCGTATTTGGTTTCTTTATGGCTTGGGGTGTTGGTGCAAATGATGTTGCCAATGCAATGGGTACTTCGGTAGGTTCAAGGGCGTTAACACTTAAACAAGCGATTATGATCGCGATTATGTTTGAGTTTTTGGGTGCTTATTTAGCCGGTGGCGCCGTTACGGCAACAATTCGTAAAGGTATTATCGACCCAGGTCTATTAGCAGGAACACCCGAGTTACTGGTGTTTGGTATGCTTTCAGCGCTTTTAGCTGCGGGTATCTGGTTACTGGTTGCAACGCATTTTGGCTGGCCCGTTTCCACAACCCATTCGATTGTAGGTGCCATCGTTGGTTTTGCTGCAGTGGGTATCTCTGTTGATGCGGTTAACTGGGGTAAGGTCACTAAGATTGTCGCAAGTTGGGTTGTTTCACCGGTTACCGCGGGTTTGATTGCCTTCTTCCTGTTTAGGAGTGTGCAACGCTTAGTTCTAGATACAAAAGATCCTTTTACAAATGCTAAAAAATATATCCCTTTTTATACTTTCCTAGTCGGATTTATGGTCTCTATGGTGACCTTCACTAAAGGCCTGAAACATGTAGGGCTTGATTTTAGTTGGACTGAGAGCGCGCTGGCATCATTAGGTATTGGGGTTGTCGTGATGTTAATCGGCATACAGATGCAGAAAAACATTCAACCTGACCCAGAAGCTGATCGTGACCATCACTTTGCGAGTGTTGAGAAGCTGTTTGGTATTTTGATGATGTTTACGGCCTGTGCTATGGCATTTGCTCATGGTTCTAATGATGTTGCCAATGCGGTTGGTCCTTTGGCTGCGGTCGTTGGGGTTGTTGCTGCAGGGGGGGAGGTGGCACAGAAAACGGCCATGCCTGTATGGATCTTGCTATTGGGTGGTGCAGGTATTGTTGCAGGGCTAATTATGTATGGCCATAAGGTTATTGCAACAGTCGGTAGTAATATCACTGAATTAACGCCAAGTCGTGGTTTTGCTGCCACTCTAGCAGCTGCAACAACCGTTGTATTCGCTTCAGGTACGGGATTGCCTATCTCAACTACGCATACTTTAGTAGGGGCCGTTTTAGGTGTTGGTTTAGCGCGAGGTATGGCCGCGTTAAATATGCGGATTGTAGGTACGATCTTTGTGTCTTGGGTTGTCACACTTCCCGCAGGCGCTGCTTTGGCTATTATGTTCTTCTTTATGTTTAAAGGTATATTTAGCTAAAGGTATAACCAGATTTAATAAAGCCCTGTAACTTAGTCGCTACAGGGCTTTTTTTGCTTAAGGTTTGAAAAAAAAGATCACAAAAAGATCATATTAATGTAAAATTTGTGCCCAATTTTTTCTTTGGCTAGACCCAAAGTCCAACCAGTAATATTCGGAAAAACGATGCATACAGTTGAGAAGATCGGCGGAACTTCAATGAGCCGCTTTGAGGAGTTGATGGACACTATTCTGGTGGGCAAACGCACAGCACCAGGGGAACTGTATAACCGAATTTTTGTTGTGTCTGCGTATGGAGGGATTACCAATTACCTTCTAGAGCATAAAAAAACAGGTGAACCTGGGGTTTATGCACGGTTCGCTAATGCTGAGTCTGAACAAGCTTGGGTTGATGAGCTAAATAAAGTTCAAGCGCGTATGGAAGAGATTAATGCTGAACTTTTTACCGATGCAGAGTTTGAGCGTAATGCCGCTGATAGCTTTGTAATCGAGCGTCTTAATGATGTTCGTGATTGTATGAAAAGCTTACATCACTTGTGTACCTATGGGCATTTTCAGTTAGAAGAACACTTGATGAAAGTGCGTGAGATGCTGGCCTCAATCGGTGAGGCTCACAGCGCATATAATTCGGTACTTGCCTTGCGAAAAGCAGGTATTAATGCACGTTTTGTTGATCTCACCGGTTGGCATATGGATCAGCCTCTTCCTTTTGAAGAGATGATTCAGCAGCAGTTTTCAGATGTTGATATTGCAAGTGAAATGTTGATAGCGACAGGTTATACGCATTGCGAAGAAGGGTTAATGAAAACCTTTGATCGTGGTTACAGTGAGATGACGTTTAGTATGATCGCTACAGTAACCGGTGCGAACGAAGCGATTATTCATAAAGAGTATCATCTAAGTTCGGCGGACCCTATGTTGGTTGGGCCTGATAATGTGATGACTATAGGTGCAACTAACTATGATGTGGCTGATCAGTTATCGAATCTAGGTATGGAGGCGATTCACCCTAAAGCGGCCAAAGGTCTACGCCGTAATGGCGTAAAATTGCGTATTAAAAATGCATTTGAGCCTGAACATGAAGGGACAATAATTAGCCAGGAATATCATAGCGATACACCTCGTGTTGAGATTGTTGCTGGGCGTAAAGATGTTTTTGGCATTGAAATATTTGACCAAGAGATGTTGGGTGATGCTGCTTATGATATTGAGATATCTAAACTGCTTTCACAACTGAAGCTTTATGTGATTAATAAAGATGCCGATGCTAACAGTATTACCTATTATGTAGGTGGCTCTCGTAAAATGGTTAATCGTGCCACACGTCTTATGGAAGAGATGTATCCCGAAGGTCAGATTCGCTTACATAATTTGGCTATAGTGTCTGCTATAGGCTCTCATATGAAAGTAAAAGGTATTTTGGCTCGTACTGTTAGTGCATTAGCAGAAGCAGGCATCAATGTGATGGCATTACATCAATCTATTCGTCAGGTTGAGATGCAATGTGTGGTTTCTGAGGAAGACTATGAGCAAGCGGTGATAGCGTTGCATGCGGCATTGATTGAACAGAGTGGCTCTACAATAAATTCTGCGGCTTAAGTTATTTAGGATTAAGTAATCTAGACTGTAGTTGCAACCGATTGAGAAATTTTAACAGGCTTGGATCTAGCTTATCGTTAGGCCCAAGCCTGTTTTTCTATTTTATTGAAGATGAAGTAGTCTTAAGTTTCTTGCCTAATGTATAGGTTTTCTATTATTAATAGCTATTATCCTGTGAGTTTATATAACTTATACCGAGTGATTTAATGCCTTCCAATAATGATCAGAAGCAGCAGAATATAACACCGCAAGCACGGGAGCATTTTTATGATGTTTTATATGGACGTCGTGATGTCCGTGGCCAGTTTCTAGCTGATGAGATCCCTGATGATGTATTAACCAATATATTACATGCGGCTCACCATGCGCCTTCTGTTGGTTTATCTCAGCCTTGGAACTTTATTCTTATTCGTGATCCGCAAAAGCGGCAGAAAATTTATGAAGCTTTCGTTTCCGCTAACGATGAAGCGGCACAGATGTTTGAAGGTGAACGCCGTAATAAATACCAAAGCCTAAAGCTACAGGGAATCCTTGATACTCCACTTAACGTTTGTATTACATGTGATCGTGAACGGGGTGGACCTGTGGTTTTAGGTAAAACTCATCAAGTTGAGATGGATCTATATAGTACGGTGTGCGCCGTTCAAAATTTTTGGTTGGCTGCGCGTGCTGAAAATGTGGGTGTGGGATGGGTTTCAATTATAGAAAAAGAAACCCTTAGTGAACTTTTGAATTTACCGGATAGCGTTGTGCCTGTAGCTTACTTATGCGTAGGTTATGTTTCTGAGTTTTTAAAAAAACCTGAGCTTGAGCTGGCTGAGTGGGAAAAGCGAACGCAGCTAAAAGAGATGATTTTTACAGACTCTTGGGGAATTACGTAAACATTATGTTGTTTGCTTTTGACTAGTCTGTCCACTCTTAATAATGGGTAAAGAGGAAAAGTGCATCTCTATTACTGTGCTAAAACGGTTTATTTTAAACTCCAGAACAGTTGTGACTGGACTAAGTTTAGGTAGGCAGGTAGTGTTCTCAAAACTGAATATTAAAATAGGAGTTAAATGATGACTCGCGCAACTGCACGTCACATTTTGGTCGATACTGAAGAAAAATGTAACCAGCTTAAAGCTGAAATTGAGTCAGGTACTGACTTTGCTGAAGCCGCAAAAAAACACTCTACATGCCCGTCTGGTGGTGAGGGTGGAGATTTAGGCTCTTTTGGCCGTGGTCAGATGGTTCCTGAGTTTGATATAGCTGTATTTACAGGTGATGTCGGTGTTGTTCAAGGCCCTATTAAAACTCAGTTTGGTTACCACCTTCTTGAAGTAACTAGCCGAGACGATTAAGTCGTCCGCATTTGTAAAAAAGAGCATTGAGTGATTAGTGCTCTTTTTTTGTATCTAATTATTGCTACTGAGTCTGTCTAGGCTCCTTCTTGTGAAGAATAAACTTATTAAATTAGTTATACCTGTGTGGGTGGAGCTGGTATCTTAGGCCTATATGCAGGGGAAGCCCTTTACATGTAAAAAGTGGTATCGACAGGAATGATAGGGAAGCATCTTTATAAAATGGAATGGATTGCAGCAGTCCTAGTTATAGCAGTTTTACTGATCTTTGGTTTTATGTCGATGGCCTCAAAAGAAGGCAGGGCAGTCGGTTTGGTAGAGGGGCGTTTGGCACCTTGTGAGTCTAAGCCTAACTGTGTCTGTTCAGAGTATCCTGAAGATAAAAATCATTTTGTCGCGCCTTTTGTGATCCCCGCACAGGTTGATAGTATTGAGTCTTTAAGTCTTCTGGTTAAAAACCTTGTTACTGAGGTTGGCGGAGACGTTCAATTAGAATCTTATACTTACATTTCTGCTATTTTTACTAGCTCCTTATGGGGTTTTGTTGATGATTTTGAGGTGCGTATAGATATGGATACTCGGGAAATTAACTTCCGTTCGGCCTCACGTGTTGGGCATTCGGATCTAGGGGTCAATACAAAACGGGTTGAACGGTTCGTTGAGTTACTCGAGGAGCGTATAGGGCGGTAAAATTAGCCAATCTAGTGTGTAACGTGATTGGCTAAGTATAAGCCTATCTTAGGTAGTTTTTACTGATCTCTCTAAACGTATCTGTTCCTGCTTTTTGCATCCATTCAAATGCAACCATTTCTCGGCTTACAATATATATACCGCACTGACGCATGCGTTCTAATGCTAACGCTTTGTCTTTAGGATCCCTTGACGATACACAATCCGCCACAACGTAGACTTCTCTTGCTTGCTGCTTTAATTGAATCGCTGTTTGTAAAACACAAACATGGGCTTCCATACCAACAATAACGACCTGGTTTGGGCGTAGTGCGTTAATTTTTTCATTGCAGCTAGGTTCTGACATGCAGGAAAAGTGTACTTTTTCCATTATGCCTTCTTCAGGAATAAGTTCCGCAATCTCAGGTATTGTGTGTCCTAAGCCTTGAGGGTATTGCTCGGACGTTAAAATAGGCACGTTAACTTTAGCGGCTATCTCGGTTAACCAGCGGGTATTTTTGATGAGTTCAGTTGGTTCATTAATTGCTGGGACTAATTTATCTTGAATATCGACAATCAATAGACATGATTTGTTTGGATGGATCAGCATAATTAAGTCTCATGTAACGGTTATTAGTTAAAACTCATCAGTTGATTCTGTTGTTTTGACTGAGTTTGTAGGAATTATTTTATTATTATCATGCTCATAAAAATGAGGCCAGTACTCTTTGACTACAGGGCCATTCGCCGCAAGTGCATGGCAGGTATCTAGCATAGGTGGCTTTTTGTCGCCATCTTGCCAGAAGTTTTCTGCTAATTCACGTTCTTGGTGAGTTGCTTGGAAGGCCGTTGTTGCTAAAGGTCCAAGTAGTTCAAGCAGGTGAGTGCATCCCCCGCGCCCAGAAAATAGTGATTTTATTTTACCTGTAAAGCCTCGTGCTATTTGCAGCCCAATAAGTTGCTTATAGGCTTCGGTAATCTGTTTACAGCCACTGAAGGGGGTGTAATCCATTGAAGCGACCGCATCTAGTATATTGAGATCCATATCGATGGTGATACGTACAGACATCCCATGCAAAGGCTCACCAGGAGGAATGATGCCATTTTCCCTGTCTTTATAATCCATGCTAAATGTTTTTGTATCGATGAGATGGGCTTCAATGTCCCATAAACCGTCTTCACGTTTAAAACCTTCACAAATAACGCGGCGGGTGTGTTTGAGTGAACGGGCAGAGGCTATAGGTAATGGCATAAATAGATAAACACTATGGTCTGACAGTCTATTGCACGACTGTTGAGGAAGTTACTTAGTTATTTTAAAACTTATTCAGGTTGAAAACATTATAAACTTTGGCGTGCGGCTAAAGGCAATAAAAAAGGCAACACTCTGTTGCCTTAAATAGATAATCTAAATATAGACAAAGTCCGTCTATTCATACATTGCTTGCATGGATTCCTGAGTCCATTCGAGGCTAGCTCGATAAGCTTTGTCGTAAATATTGCCATCTAAGTCAGGTGGCAGTAAATCCCAATCACCATTCTCATAGTTCACAACATTACGTAGTACTGCACCTATAGGACCTTGACCTAAACTAACCGCTTCTTTTATATCATCGCCAAGAGGTACTTGTTCCAGCATTGTCTCGCGCTCAATGTCGAGCATTGCATGAAGACCTGACATCATTCCCGCCATAAAGTAACTTCCATAGTTACTTAGTTTAGCTGCACGGGCTACCTCCTCACACATTCTCCCACGAATAAGCAAGCTTCTTGATAGTTCTTCAGGTTTATCTTGGTTTGAAGACATTGCGATCAAGGTTGCCCATTTTTTGACTTGTTCTAAACCAAGGAGAACGATGGCTTCCGCGATGGACTCAACTTGACGCACTAAACTATAACCCGCTGAATTGACTATGCGCAGCAACTTATAAGTTAATGCTGGGTCCCTCATTATTAACTCTTCTAATTTTTCTGGTGTAGCTTTAGGGCTTTGCAGCTCTTGTATTAATTGCATTAGCGCAACTTGGCTACCTTGTATCTTTTTGCCTTTGACAACTTTAGGTCTGCTTAAAAAATGCCCTTGGAAAAGCTTAAAACCTAATTCAATACAAGTTTCTAATTCTTCATGGGTTTCGATTTTTTCAGCAAGTAAAGTAACTTTATGTTTTTTAAGTTCTTTTACCTGTTCGCGTACTTGATCCATACTTAACTCATAAACATCAATTTTGACTATATGAGCAAGTTTTAATAATTCATCATATTTTGGACTATAGACAAAATCGTCCATAGCTATTCTGTAGCCTTCAGAATGTAATTTTTGGACTGCGCTTAGTACTTCTTTATCAGGCTCAATATCTTCAAGTATCTCAAGCACTATATATTTTTTAGATACCTCGGGAAGGCGCTGTTCTACCAATATGTCGCGTGTAAGATTGATAAACGCAGGTACCCGTTTAAGCTCGCCAGAATCAGAAATACTGGTGTAGGCATTAAGAATGACTTCACTGGTCGCTTCAGAGTTTGCGAATAGAGCGTGTCCCTGAGCATCTTCAGTCCGGTATAAGAGTTCGTAAGCAACAACTTTTTGATTCCGGTCAAAGATAGGCTGTCGAGCCATTAAGACTTGTGAGTTTTCTATTTGATCCATAAATGTAGGTCATCCCTATCTATCGGCATAATGTGATCAGGTTATATATTCAGTGTAGCCTGCTTATTATATCTTTAGGGAAAATTATTGCTCTTTATTTCTTTTAAGCTAATTAAGACTCCATACAGTATAATGCGGGACTTTAATTTTATCAGGGTTTGTTGATGAGTATAAATTGGTTTCCGGGGCATATGCATAAAGCTCGGAAAGAGATCGCTAGCGTAATGGATGAAGTTGATGTGATTATTGAGGTAATCGATGCACGGCTGCCACAATCTAGTGAAAATCCGTTGGTTAATACGCTTCGTAAAGGCAAACCTAGATTAAAATTACTGAATAAGAGCGATCTGGCGGATGAAAAACGTACACAGGAATGGCTTGAATATTTTAATAATCAGCCAGAAACTAAGGCGGTGGCACTCGATTACACTCAGAAAAAATTAATTAACCGTATCGCCGATATTTGTAAGCAGATGGTGCCTTCGCGGTCTAATTCTGATCGCCCTGTACGTGCTATGATTATGGGGATTCCCAATGTTGGAAAATCTACATTAATCAATGCCTTGTTAGGTAGGAAGATTGCTAAAGTTGGAAATGAGCCGGCTGTTACTAAAACTCAGCAGCGATTTACAACACAAAATGGCATGGCGCTTTCTGATACACCGGGTTTTTTATGGCCTAAAATTGAAGATAAAGATTCAGGTTATCGTTTAGCTGCCAGTGGTGCGATAAAAGATACAGCGATAGAACATGAAGATGTAGCTATTTTTGTAGCGGGCTTTCTTCGGGATGATTATCCCGATCGTTTGATCGCGCGATTTAAATTTAAAGAAATGCCTGCTATTGCAGAAGATGTACTAGATGAAATAGGGCGTAGAAGGGGCTGTCTTCGTCCCGGCGGTATAGTTGACCGCAACAAAGCCTCGACGTTGCTTCTTAATGAGCTACGTTCAGGTAAGTTAGGACGAATTAGTTTTGAAACGGTTGAGGAGTGGACGGAAAAACGTCGCATTGCTGAACTTGAACGAATAGAAGCTGAGGCACTGGCTGCCGAAA
The DNA here is from genome assembly GCF_030547495.1 of Neptuniibacter sp. 2_MG-2023. Taxonomy (NCBI): domain Bacteria; kingdom Pseudomonadati; phylum Pseudomonadota; class Gammaproteobacteria; order Oceanospirillales; family Oceanospirillaceae; genus Neptuniibacter; species Neptuniibacter sp. 2_MG-2023. The sequence goes on from NZ_JAUOQC010000015.1 coordinate 55,133, forward strand.
GTGAAGGTAAAAAATAAATGGCACGTATTAAGAAAAGTCGTAAGGCTAAAGGGTTTATTGATGATTCAGGACCTAGTCGTAGAGAGCGATTAGCGGATCCGGAGAGCTATGATAGTCGCCGCCGTAGGGCCTTAGAGAAGAAAAAACGTCATCAGTCTGTCTATGAAAAGGAAAAAGAGCAAGCGAATGAGGGCGAGAGCGCTCAAGAGCAACGTAAAACGCGCTTAGCTGATAAGATCCGTAAATTGAATAAAGAGAAAGCTCAGGAAGATTAATTTCTCTGTTAGATAGCTCAACGTTATATAGCACTAAAGCGCATATTGGTTTGAAGTATTCCTTCAAATCCTATGCGTTTTTTTAAATCTATAGCCAGCAATATTTGCTCAATGGACATTGCTCTTCTACGGTTAGGTAATCGTTAAGAAGCCTTCTGATTAAGAAAGGAGAGTATCTCATGACTCATTCACCTGTTCATTCTGCGGGGAATTCACCGATTAAAACAGCATTACAAGCGGGCAAAACCTATGCTTGGTGTGCTTGCGGACGTTCAATGAAACAACCTTTCTGTGACGGTTCCCATCAGGGAACAGGGATTGATCCAGTTATCTTTACCGCTGAAGTTGAGGGGGATGTTTGGTTATGTCTATGTAAAAAGGCCAACACCGCTCCCACTTGCGATGGTAGTCATAAAAAATAACCTGCGAATTAGCACTATGCTAAACTAACGCGCTTTAAACCTTCACTTATTAGGTTGATTTAGGGGTGAGCGCGTTGTTGTATGATGTTGTAATTATTGGTGCTGGTGCATCGGGATTGATGTGCGCTGCAACAGCCGGTTATCGAGGGCGATCAGTACTTGTTTTAGAGCATACGGCGAAGATTGGTCGTAAAATTCTTATGTCCGGTGGTGGACGCTGTAACTTCACCAATATGCATAATTCCCCAGCTAATTTCATCTCCCAGAATCCCCATTTTTGTAAATCCGCCTTGAGTCGTTATAAAGCACAAGATTTTATCGACCTTGTGGATCGTCATGGGGTTGAGTATCACGAGAAGACCTTAGGCCAGCTTTTCTGCAATGAGTCCAGTAAAGAGATTCTTCAGCTGTTATTGACTGAGTGCGAATGGGCCGGTGTTGAGATAAAAACAGAAACAACAGTGGCTTCTGTAGAGCAAAACGCTAATGGTTGGGTTTTAAAAACGTCCAATGGGAACATAAATGCTGAATCTGTTGTGATTGCGACAGGTGGGCTGTCGATCCCTAACGGTGGCGCGACCAGCTTTGCATATGATCTGGCCGAGCAGTATTCACTTCAGGTACTGCCGCGCGTCGCTTCATTGGTACCTTTTACTTTGCAGCCAAAAGATAAAGAGATACTGAAAGAACTGTCTGGCGTATCTCATTTAATCCAAGCAAGTGTGACTGATAAAAAAGGCATCAAAACTAGCTTTATTGAGATGATGTTGTTTACTCATCGAGGCTTGAGCGGGCCCGCGATTTTACAAATTTCTAACTATTGGCATCCCGGTGATGATGTTGAGTTAGACCTGTTTCCTGAATTGGATCTACTAGAATGGCTAAAAGAGCAGCGTAGTGCACGTCCAAAGGCGGAAATAACCACTATCATGGCTCAACAAATGAGTAAACGTATGGCGCAAATTTTATGTGCCAAGTTTGAATTAAGTGGGGTAATGGGCTCGTTTTCTAATAAGCAGCTCGAGATGATCAATGAGGCTTTTCGTCGTTGGACGATTAAACCTTCAGGTACAGAAGGCTATAGAACGGCTGAGGTTACACTGGGTGGTATCGACACTAATGAGATCAATCAAAAAACAATGGAAGCGAAAAAAGTACCAGGACTTTATTTCATTGGAGAGTGTTTAGATGTTACGGGTCATCTAGGGGGGCATAATTTTCAATGGGCATGGGCTTCGGGGTTTGCCGCAGGGCAAGTGGTTTAAGTGTATTGAATCCTGAGTTAATGCCGCTTGTCATTATAAGCCTTGGATCTGTTATGGTCTGGGTCAATTATCATATTAAAAATAGATTAACTTCAACTCATCAATCGTTCTTATCGCTACTTGAGTGATAAATGGGGAAGGGTTATTAAGTCGTTTTTATGACTTGTTATCCCTAGCCTTAATAAAATGAGCCTCGTCTTAAGTCGTCTTTAAACGACCTTGTTTATCTTTTGTACAATGTGCGTTTTTGTGTGCCAACCCCTTTGGAACACAGTGTCGCACTAACTGTGTCAGCTTCTTTTCTTCAGTCAATTCTTAACGCTATATATTTAATTTATCCTTTATAAATCAACATCTTATTTAATTTAAATGCTTATGGCATGACGTTTGCCTTGGTTAGAGTAGATGTTATTGCGTTGTTAAACAGTATTGAATATTTGGGAGCTTGAGATGATACCTAGCCAAGAACAAGAAAAATGGATGTATAAACACATGCTCATTAGCCGTTTTTTTGAAGAAGCTATTGAGAAGATCTATATGGAGGGAAAATCTCCAGCTTTCAACATGGCTAATGGCCCCATTCCCGGTGAGATGCATCTTTCTAATGGCCAAGAACCTTGCGCAGTGGGTGTGTGCGCACATCTAAATGCTGAAGATGTAGTGACTTCTACCCACCGTCCCCACCATGTTGCGATTGCTAAAGGTGTTGATCTTAAGGGGATGGCTGCTGAGATATTTGGCAAAACAACAGGGTTAAGTGGTGGCCGTGGCGGTCATATGCATATTTTTGATCCGGCGGTTAATTTCTCTTGCTCAGGCATTATTGGTCAAAGTGTTGGTCCTGCGGTCGGTGCCGCTTTATCACGTGTAATGCAGCAGAAAAGCGGTATTGCTGTTGCTTACTTAGGTGAAGGGGCTGCGAACCAAGGCGCTTTTCACGAAGCTCTGAATATGGCGGGTGTGTGGAAGTTACCTGTTATTTTTATTATTGAAGATAACTCTTGGGGTATCTCTGTATCTAAACGAGCAAGTACGGCTATTGAGCGTAACTCCGATCGTGCCTCTTCCTACGGTATGCCGGGTGAGTTTATTCCTGGTAATGATCCTATCGCAATTTTCAAAACGGTTGGCCTAGCGGTTGATCGTGCTCGCAGTGGTTTAGGTCCTACGTTGATTGAAATTGAAACCTCTCGTCTTGCCGGCCACTTCATGGGTGATGGTGAAGCTTACCGTCCTGCTGGTGAAAAAGAAGCCCTAATGAAGGTTGACCCCATTCCGGTCATGAAAGAGCGTTTGGCTGAAGTGTATAGCTGGACAGATGAGGATGATGCACAGCTAGTGGCAGATGCGCATAGGGTTGTTGATGAGGCGATCAAATTCGCACGAGATAGCGAGTACCCAGCGCCTGAAGAAGCGATGGAAAAAGTGTTTGTCTAAGGCGATATGTGAAAGCCCTTCAGGTCAGGACTAAGGTTTAGGAGATAGAGATGACTCAAGTAAAAGAAAAAGAACGTAAGTTAACGATCGCTCGCGCAATGGCTGAAGCAATTGCCCAAGAGATGCGTACCGATGAAAAAGTATTTGTTATGGGTGAAGACATCGGTGAGCTCGGCGGTGTATTTGGTAATACGCGTGGATTGTATAAAGAGTTTGGTCCAGTACGTGTTCGTGATACACCCATTTCTGAAACTGCCTTTATCGGTGCAGCAGTCGGTGCAGCATCAGATGGAATGAAGCCTGTTGTGGAATTGATGTTTGTCGATTTCTTTGGTGTGTGCTTTGACGCTATCTACAACATGATGGCAAAAAACACTTATTTCTCCGGTGGTAATGTCACTGTGCCAATGGTGTTAATGACATCCACAGGGGGAGGGTATTCCGATGCGGGTCAGCATTCTCAGTGTGTGCATGCAACGTTTGCCCATCTGCCTGGTATGAAAGTAGTGGCTCCTTCCAACGCTTATGATGCGAAAGGAATGATGATCGCGGCTATCCGAGATCCTAATCCCGTTGTTTTCATGTTCCATAAAGCCCTACAGGGGATGGGTTGGTTAGGTACAGAGAAGGATGCCATTGTTCATGTGCCTGAAGCCGATTACGAAGTGCCGTTAGGTAAGGCCGTTGTTACGCGTCCGGGTACTGATGTGACAATTGTTGGTATTACTTCCGGTGTTCACTATGGCTTAAAAGCCGCACGAATTTTAGAAGAACAGGGTGTCAGTGCTGAAGTACTTGATCTGCGCTCTTTAGTGCCACTAGATCGTGAAGCGGTTATTGAGTCAGTGACGAAAACAGGTCGCTTGATTGTTGTCGACGAGGATTATCACAGTTATGGCATGACGGGCGAGATTATCGCAACGGTTGTTGAAGCCGGTGTTCCGTTGAAAGCTCCACCACAACGTGTTGCTTATCCTGATATCCCAATTCCGTTTACACCGCCTATGGAACAGTGGGCGCTGCCAAGCCCAGAAAAAATTATCGCAGCTTTTAACAAAATGAAGGAAGTATAAAAAATGACTGATGTAATCGTTCCAGTAGATCTATGGGAAGAAGACTCTGAAGCAGTAATCACCTCCTGGTTAGCAAGTGATGGGGGTGATGTTAGTGAAGGCGATGTGATTGCTGAGCTAATGGTAGAAAAGATTCAGTATGAACTTCTAGCACCAGCAACCGGCAAACTTAGCCTCATTAGTGATGCTGATGATGTTGTTGAGAAAGGCCAGAAAGTTGCCACTATCGGGTAGGCTTTAGGAGGTCCAGATGACAGATACAGACGCAGATGCAATTAAAATAACGCCTCTTAAAGGCTTAAGAGGCATGATTGCTAATAATATGCGCCGCAGTCTTGATGAGGCGGCTCAGCTGACCCATCACGCTGTGTGCTCAGTTGAAAATATGTGGTTACGTAAAGAAAAAATGGCAGAACAGGGGATTAATATCTCTATAGAAGATCTGCTAGCCGATTATCTTGTTCGTGCGCTGAAGAAACATCCTACGATGAATGGGCGTATAGAAGATGGTGAAATTCGTGTTTACCGTAATATCGACTTGAGCTTTGCAATTGGATTACCGGGGGGGAAATTAATGGCTCCCGCTGTATTCGCTGCGGACCAGAAAGATATTAAAGAAAGAGCTTTAGCGCGGCGCGATGCGTTACATAGAGCGAAAACTGGCGGTCTTACTGTATCTGAAATGACGGGCGGTACCTTCACACTCACTAATATAGGTCGAAGCCGCGTTAGGTTTTTTACTCCGATCATCAATTTACCTCAATTGGCTATTTTAGGTGTAGGTGAAACTTACACTGAATTAGTGATTGATAATGGGCAGTTATCTGAAAAAAGAATGATGGGATTATCACTAACCTTTGATCATCGTGGTATTGATGGTGGTCCGGCTGCTGATTTCCTTTCTGATCTTTGTCAGGAAATTGAAAGTGAATAGCTTGGTAACGGCAAATTATAGGCGTATCGCTAAGATTAAAGTGTCTACGCCTATGCATATCTCTTCTGGATTGGATCTTGAGCACAGTTTATTAGATCAAGTCCTTAAGGGGGATATTGAATGTGGTTATGCGCTTTGGCGAAGTAAGCAAGCGCTGGTTGTGCCAAAAAGCGCAACCCATCGTGAGAACTTTGAGCAAGCTTGTGAGCTTTGTGCAGAACAGGAATGGCCTGTCGTTGTAAGAAGCACCGGTGGTGAGTTAACTCCTCAGAATGAAGGGTTTCTCAATCTCTCTATCGTCTTAAAGTGCAAGAAAGGTCAATTGAGTATTAAAGATAGCTACCAGGTTATCTGCCAAGCAATCATTCAGTGGTTAGCAGAGCAGAATATAGCAGGTAGTTGTTCATCTATTGATGGTGCATTTTGTGATGGTGACTTTAATGTTGTTGTTGGTGACCAAAAGCTTGTTGGTACTGCTCAGCGGTGGAAAAAAATTACAGATCCTGCAGTAAGAGAAGATGGCAGTGATATGGCTTTATTGATGCACGCCGTTATTTTATGTGATGGTGATTTACCGTCTATGTGGAATATATCCAACGCATTTTATAAAACCTGTAATTTGAAACCTTTCATAATCGCTAATAAACATATTTCGCTTTCTCAGATACTTAATCGTCGCGGGGAAGCATTCGTTATAAAAATGCTTGATAGCTTGGATCTGTCATTGGGTAAATATATCGATGACTTTTCTGAAAAGCATTTTAAATAAATGTTCAATGAACTTTTCTTTTTACTGTGAGGTAAAGAGTTGGAGGTATTATGAATAAAAATAAAAAATCATTATTTTCGTTTAGAAAATCTGACCAAGATGTTTCTGATACTCCTTGTTCCGATCGAAGAGAGTTTTTATCTAAATCGGGAAAATTGGCATTAGGTGCATCAGCTGTAATTGTTGGAGGTGGTTTGTTTTCTCCGAATAGCTTTGCAGCTAAGAAAATTGGTGCTGATGCTAACGAAACATTATTAAAACTAGCACGTGATATCTACCCTCATGATACGTTGGAAGATAAGTATTATGTGCAAGTCATGTCTCCAATGGCTGAATCTGCAGAAAAAGACCCTGAGCTTTTTAAGCTCTTAGTCGATGGCGTTAAATTGTTAGATAACACCTCAGTTGAAAAATATGCTGTGAGTTTCACCCAGATTGAAACTGAGCAAGAGCGTGTTGCTGTTCTCAAAATACTCGAGCCTACACCGTTCTTCCAGAAGATCAAAGGTGCCTTAATGATGGGTATCTATAACAACCCAGAGATATGGCCGCTTTTTGGTTTTGGTGGTTCTGCTTGGGAAAAAGGCGGTTATATCAACCGTGGTTATGATGCAGTTGATTGGCTTTGAGCAACGGGAGAATAAGTATGTCTGCAAAATTTGATTTAAATGATGATAGCTTAGTAGTAATCATAGGTTCTGGTGCTGGTGGCGGTACGTTAGCGAATGAGCTTGCGCAGAAAGGTATTCGTTCTGTTGTTCTTGAAGCGGGTAAGCGCTTTAAAATGGATGATATCGAAAACGATGAATGGAAGATGTTTGGAAAAATCTCATGGCTGGATAAACGCTATGTGGTCGGACCTGCACGTATTGCTGAAGATTTTCCAAACCTTCCCGCATGGATCGTTAAAGGGGTAGGGGGGGCCACTATGCATTGGGCCGGTGTCGCTATGCGTTTTCAAGAACATGAGTTCAAAATGAAAACGACTAATGGCACAGTTCCAGGTGCAAACGTTTTGGACTGGCCGGTGTCTTTGGAAGAGATGGAACCTTACTATGTTAAGGCTGAGAAGAAGATGGGTGTCTGTGGTACTGAGGCTACTGGTATGCCTTACCATGGAAAGAGTAGCCATTATAAAGTGGTTGCTGAAGGTGCTAAACGTATCGGTGCTAAATGTGATCAAGCAAAATTAGCGATCAATACAGAAGTACGAGATGGTCGTCCACCATGTCAAGTCAACGGTTTCTGTATGCAGGGCTGCCGTATCGGGGCCAAGTGGTCAACCATGTATACGGAGATTCCAAAAGCGGAAGCGACTGGTAATGTTGAAGTGCGTCCCCAGTCTATGGTATTGCGTATTGAACATGACAAAACGGGTAAGGTCACAGGTGTTCTATATGCTGATAAAGATGGCAATCAGCAACTGCAAAAAGCACGAATTGTTGCGGTAGCCGGTAACTCCATTGAGTCGCCTCGTATGCTACTTAACTCTGAATCATCTATGTTTCCTGATGGTTTAGCTAACTCTTCTGGTCAAGTGGGTCAAAACTATATGACGCATACTACCGGTGGTGTTTATGCAGAGTTTGAAAAGCCTGTACATATGTATAAAAGTACGGTGGTTCCCGGTATCGTGCATGAATGGAGTAATAATGATCCTACACGTGGGCACTTTGCTGGCTATGAGTTAGAGATTCTGCATTTAGGTTTACCTTTCATGTCTGCATTCCTGAATCCTGGCAAAGGGGGGTGGGGGCGCGAATTAGCGGATTCACTTGCTAATTACGGCAACATGGCCGGTTTTTGGATCTGTGGTGAGGATATGGCGGTAGAGTCAAACAACATAACGCTGCATGCAACTGAAAAAGATCAGTATGGTTTACCTGTACCTGTTGTTTATAAAACAGACCATATTAATGATACGCGTATGCGAAATCATGCGTACGATCGTTCAAAAGAGTTGTTTGATGCGGTAGGGGCCCTGAAAGTGAATAACTTACCGCCGTACCCTGCCAGCCATAATATGGGTACAAACCGTATGAGTGAGCATGCACGTGATGGTGTAGTTAACCGCTGGGGACAAGCTCACGATATTAAAAACCTGTTTGTATCAGACGGTAGTCAGTTCACCTCAAGTGGTACTGAAAACCCAACATTGACGATTGTTGCTTTAGCAATAAGGCAAGCAGATTACATCGCTGACCAAATGAAACGTAAAGAGATCTAACCCGTTCGGATTTGTAAAACGTTGTTACCCTTTAGCACGCCTTCAGGCGTGCTTTTTTATGCCAAAAATTTAGGCGGGTGTTAATCTAACCTTGGATTGAGGCGATGATACTTATCGCTTATCGCTTATCGCTTATCGCTTATCGCTTATCGCTTATCGCTTATCGCTTATCGCTTATCGCTTCATATTGATTTTTACCATAAGCCCAGAGGCATGTTGTTGGTTTGGCATCTGAGGTTAATACAAGCGCTCTGGAGCAATATTCTGGTGGCAGATATATGAAACTAATAACCCTCCCATTATTTTCCACACCGACTTTTCTTGATCTATAGTTGGCTGCTTTTATTACTTGTCGGGCAAATTTAACCAAGCTTGATTATTGGGCTAAGAATAGCTGTAAGTAAGACTTAGTACTTAGTTTTAAACTTAGAAATTAGAAGCAATCTGTATCAATGTTTGCTGGGTAAATAGATTGCTATTGTTAACTGAATATATCGAGAGCGTTTTAATAGACGATGTTTTAGATTTATGTCGGCAGGGTTTTAGTATTGGGTTACTGTTTAGGATAATGATTAACCTGATAAGGCCTATATTTAGCTGAAAAACTCTTTGTGGTTAAGCAGTTTTTTAACCTAGCCTAAATGATGTTTAATGATCTACTTACTTTTAAATAGAAGAGCAAAGCTGTTTTACATAGGCTCTAAAATTGGAAAAGCTAGCGAGGTTTACTCGCTAGCTTTTGGATAGGGCTATGGTTAATTGATTTTCTCAGAAGGGGGTGAGAGATCAGCTTAACCATGTAGATCCCTAGTTGGTCTAGAATGCGAAATTAACACCTATATTGAGTAGTGTTGTTTTCTCGCCGACAGGGGCTGGCGTTGCCACAATAGAGGTTGCATATTGTGAAACAACACCCATACCTGCATCAGAGTCAACGTAAGCCATCTGAGCGTAAAGAATAGTAGATTCACCCATAGTATATTCGTTACTCAGTACTAGAGATTTAGTTTCTGCACTAGTAACCGGAGCATTATCTTCATTGATATAGTAAGCAACGGTGGCTGTATGTTTAGCCGCCCATTTCCAATCTATGCCCATACCTAGCGCATCAAGGTCAAGGATCTCGTTACCATTTTGATCATTGTTTTCAGTATTCATGTAGTTGATCTTAAAAGTAAGATCGCCCAAGTTATAAGCGGCACCGGTTGCCCAGCTTGTTACTACGTCTTCACCTGTTTGTTGATCCGTCATATTCTGAAATGAGCCAGATAATGAAAGAGGACCAGTTGTGTATGCAGCACCAAGGGCTAGAACTTCGCCCTCTTTTTGCGAACCTTCCTGCCCACCAAAAGAGTACATAACACCAAAATCAATACCATTAATGTTGTTACGGTATTGAATTGCATTATTAAAGAAAATACCGACATCATTGTTATCGTTACGGCCGCCAGCGTTAGCATTATTTACTGTAGAAAAGTATTGGCTATATGCCCAAGCATAAAGGTTTGAGAACTGCTCTTTAAAGATGCGCGGTTCTGTTGCCAGATTAGCAAGAAGAGCCGGCCCGTACTGGCGTCCAGCGATAACTGTACCCCAGTCGCCAGTAAGACCTAGATTAGCTTGACGACGGAACAGAATATCTCCGCTACCATCTCCTGCTGCGAGGGGAGCATCACCTGTACCGTGAAATCTACCAGTATCTAGATCGAAATGAGCTTCTAAGTTGAAAAAAGCATTCATGTCATTGTCTAGTTCACGGTTACCTTTAAAACCGAAAACTGTTTGTCGTAGACCACTAGTTGCTAGATCGACTCGCTCACTTCCATTAGTGGATACATTATCTTGAGCAAGAATACCAATATCTAAAATACCGTACATCGATAATTGGGTTTTATCGGTTTCACCAATTAGGATATCGGCAGATACAGTGCTAGCAGTGGTGGATAGAAGAATCGCAGCTGTTAGTGCCTTAATCGGGCTGGCTGCGCCAAGCTGAGCTTGGGATACCTTCTTAACGTTCATATAATTACTCCCCAGTGGAATTTTATAATTAGATTTATCAACGGGATTTCACTCAAAGTTCTTTTTTAATCGCTTTAATGTGAAATTGGGTTTTCATCAATTCATAGGGGAAATAGCATTTTATGTGCCAATAGATTTTTGTATTGGTTTTTTGTTTTATAAAAACCATTGTTTTTCAATAGGTTATGTTGTTTTTTTGAGAAAGGTAAGGTTTTTTGTTTAGGTGCTTATAAAGTGATAGCGTGAAGAGTTTTTTTGGAGGCAGGAGAGTATTTTAGTTTTATTTGTTTTTATATATCAATTGGTTATGTTGTTTAAAAAATGGATATAGATTTTCAATGAGAATAATTTATTGATGCTTTTTAAGAACGTTTTTGGATGGAGTAAAAAATAAGATTATTAGTTCTTTTTAAAGATTATTGAAACACATTGTTTCAGAAATTGAATCACATTGTTTCGTTAGTCCTAAGCTTGATACAAGAACTATCTTGTTTGATTTTCTTTATATAGATAAAAAATAACCATTTTAGGTCTGGCCAATACAGATTCCTATATTGGATATTATTGTGTATTTATAGATGTGAAATATGTTTTGCATATAGTCGCTGTGATGCTGGATGATATTTATATGTTAACGATGATCTGTTTGGTCGATTTGTCGCATTAGATCGATACGGTATGTTGCATAAACAAAACTTTAAAAATAAATAAATTAATATTATTTATATATATCAATGAGTTAACTTTTTGGTCTCCATCTTGCTATTTACTCTTATGTTAGTAATGACGCTCTACTCTAGCTTAGTGAATGCTGTCGCTTAAGCTCTTTGTTCGGCATATCGCAATTTGGTATCTTTTCTGCCCGTCTCCCTTCAGGGTATGTATTGCGATGTGCCGATCATTTTTTAGTTATACGTCTACCGTGCTTGCAATAATATTACTTGCTTGTTTTGACTGCTTACTTTTTCTTTTTGTATCCGCCACCTCGATTGCACAGAGTGTTGGATTGTAATTGATAACGATACATTCAAGGCATTGCACGCATTCTTTCATATCTATCTTTCCTTGCTTATCTATTGCGTCAATTTCACAGTTGTTTCGGCAGTTTTGACAAGGTGATCCGCACTCAGCTCGACGTGTAAGCCAATTAAATATAGGGAAGGCTCCTAATATGGCGAGACTTGCGCCGAGCGGGCATAGGTATCGGCAATAGAATTTATGTACTTTCATCGCGAGCAAAATAAGAATGATAGCGTAGATAACGTATTGCCACTCACGTATGAAGTAGAGTGTAACACTGGTTTTGAACGGTTCCAGTTCAGCTAAGGTTTCACCTAGAGCAAGGGAGTAAAATGAGGCTCCAATTATGCCGATCAACAATACATATTTAAGCTTTTGTAGCTGGTTATGCCATTTAGGTTTGATCTTCCAGCGCTTAATTTTAAGTTTTTTTGCTAGTAATCCCGCAAACTCTTGAATAGCGCCAAACGGACATAGCCAACCACAAAAGAGCCCTCGACCAAACAAAATCAGGCTGAATAATACGTAGCACCATAAGATTGAGACGATAGGGTCTAATAAAAAGGAGGTTAACGATATACCTTCAATCCATAAGTGCTGTACTGTGAGTATGTTGACAATACTGAGCTGTCCCTGGGCGTAATAACCTATAAAGATAATAGTGAAGGCTAAGAAACCTAAACGTATTTTATGAAAAATCTTTGGGTTAAGTACCGCAAAGTGTTGATTTAAAAATAGAATCGACAAGATAACTAAGCTTAGCAGTAACAGAGCTATCTCATTTTGTCTTTGCTGCCAAAGCTCTTGCCACAGCTCTAATTCGTTAGCTTCTTTATTTAGCTCAGCAGTGAAATCCTCGGCAGGTAGTTGAAAGTCGTCATATAAGTTAATGCCCGGATTTGTTTTGAATATCATTTTTGTTCGAGCGAGTGGATCAAAGGTGGCGACAGGTGGAACTCTGTAAAGGGTAATCTCATCCCAATCAGACCCCGGTAGTCCTATGTTAAAGTCAGTGACTTTCTTACGGATAACTTCAGTATTTCGCTGTTTTAAGCCGAGGAAATTAGAAAACGGTTGTTGTTTCCACAGGCCTTTGCTAAAGAGCAAAAAGTACTGATCACCTTCAGTTTTATATTTTAACCAGTCTTGATAGTGGGAGTCAGACAGTAGGTTTTTAGCCACGAGAGGGTGGCTAAAGTAGGCGGCATAAAGTTCGGCAATAGGAAGCTGGTTATCTACTGAAACCGGTTGGCTGGGATAACCTAATTGCTTATCGCTGATTGCTGCATTGATCTGTTGTTTATAAATAGGCCAGTGCTTAACTAATCCTCTCTCAACAAGTTGGGATAAGTTGAGCTTTTCAAAGTGGTCCATTTTAGGAATATAGTGTGATTGGGAGGCGTAGCCGGCAAGTTCTTTCGCTTGTGCAACGGCGCGTGCAGCTTTAGTAATCGTTTTGTTAATCGCGTTAGTCGTTACTGTTGCACTAGTGATACCGTCAATATAAGTACTTTTTCCACTGCCGGTTAGATTTTTTTGATTATCACCACGTATATAAATGTTATTAGATGCAGGGACGTCGATCAGTTGCTGCATGTAATTTACTAATCGTTGCGGGCCATCACCTTTCATAAAAATAGGTTCATAGTGGTCGATGACCACAAACCCCATGTAGCGACCTTCAGGGGAGAGACCGATCATAATATCAATAGGTTTCCCGCCATATCCGCGGACAGGATATATCTCAGCGGTTTGGAAGGCATAACCAACAATATCGGCGAAGCGGTAAACAGGAATAATACTTAAATCTTTGTCTTCCTGCTCTATATGACTGGCATTGGGAAATAACTGTTGTAGTTCAGATGTTAATGGCATCTCAACCGCATAAATGTAAGAGCTAACCAAAAGGCTTGAGCAAATTAATATGAATCGACTGACTTTAAACAACACATCACATAAAAAATTCATCATCGCACCTTTTGGTTATCTCTGTAGCAAGCTTTGGTTTAGCTTATTTAGTGGTATAAGCGATTAGCTTGCCTTCCATCATATGAGGAATAAGTAATAACTTTTTGCTACGTAGATAAAGTATGTCAGCAGTACCTTGTCCTAACTCGAGTAAGGTTTTAACCTTGCCGTCATCAGAGGCTTGCATTAATTTTCCTTGCATCCAATCGGTTATAAGGAATGTGTGATCATCTTGTTTAGCTAAACCGTCTAGATTGCCTATAGGTGAGCCATTACCAAAGTCGACGATGCTCTTATCTTTTGATGAAATGACAAGTAGGTGGCCAGGTACATCAGTTTTCCAACCATCAGTAGGTTTGCCCCAGCTACCTACAATCAAATGCTCATTGTCTATATAAAGACCATTTGGATTCTCGAGCTTCTCATCTTCTAACCAGATCTCTAATTTACCGCGGTAAAGGCGATAGATACGATTAGTGGATGTATCGGTCACATAAATGACACCGCTTCTATCTATAGCTACATCGTTAAGGAAGTGCTCGCCATCCAGTGCGAAGCGTTTGGTCACTTTAGCGGTTTCTACGTCAATGACGAGGAGTTCGTTAATGTCTGCGACAAATAAGTTTTTGCCAAAGATAGCCATACCTTTTGGCGCATTTAGACCGTCGACCCATTTTAACTTTTCAATCTTTCCATCATTAGCGATGAGTGAAATAAAGCCTTTGCCATCTTTGCCGCTTGGCTCACCATTAATGTTAGAAACGTATAATGAACGTCGCATAATGTCATAGATAACGGATTCTGGTTGTTTTAGCTCCGCTTTTGTTTGCCATTGCTGAGTTAAAGTAAGTTCTTCGGCAGATACCGGGTTACTTAGTGGCACTACTAATGTGAGTAATAAGCTTGCTGTTATCTTTTTAATCATTTTCAGGCTCCATCTAAGTAAGAAATTAGTGAGAAATTGTTTGTGCCGCTTTAAGTGCTTGTTTTTCAGCTAAGCTACAAAATGCTTTTTTGGATTCAGGTGTTGGTAACGCAAGAGCAAGACCTTGGGCTATGCCCGCTTTGTAGCGTTCAATGTCGCTTAACATTGCAAAGCGATATAGCTTCCAGTCATCATCATTCATCTGACGAGCGACTTCGGTTGCTTGTACATTTTGAGTGCCGGAAACCACAAATGAATCATATATGGCACGTTTTAAACCGGTGTCAGATAGTTTCAGTTCATCTGCTAGTTCATTTAAACCGCACCAGTTTAGTGTCGGTTCTGCGTGAATCTCATTTCCATGAGTACGGATCATCTCAGCAAAAATTGCTTTCTGAAATTTGATCAGTAAAGGAGAATTTTGTGTCATTTCTTCCTGTTTTTGCGTTGTATCTGCGTTCGCTACAGAGCAAAGAAGGGTTATTCCACAGCAAAAAATGGATAAGAGCTTATTCATTAGTTATCCTTTTTATTGTTTTTATTAGCGCTAGCTAAAACGAAAGTGTTTGTAAAAATATCTTTAAAGTTCGTTGATGATGGCATTCATCTTATTCAGGTAAACGCTTTCTGGAATAACGCCTTGCTCGTAAAGAGATTTAACTTTTTTAAGTCGAGCTTCTACGGAGTTTTCATTAGGAGAAGAGGGCGCTGTTGCTACAGAGGCTTCTTGTGTGGCCTTCTCTAAGCGCTGTAGACGTTCTTCTATAGCTGATTCTTTCTCATCTTGTTTGTTTTTCTGATTTTCAGATAGGTATTTATTTTGTATAACTTCCGTTGGATTATGAGGCTGCTGGTAATCGTATTTATGATCTAAGCTCACACTTAACCAATCATTACGATTATTAACCATGGTTGCTCCAGGAAAAGTTTTTAGTTTCCATGCGTGATCATTTTCTTCCGTTATATCGCCTGTTGGAAGTTTAAAGTGAGAGAGTTCAACATTTGAAGCATAGCGGCTGTTGCTTACGCCTTCCCCTGAACGTATATATTTTTTGTGTAGATCAACATGGATTTCACCAAAAAGCAGGTTCAGTGCATCACCTCGAACAAAGGCGGTTCCGCTGGTAGATAAACGCTTATCACCAAAGTAGATACTTCTGAAGTCCGACATAGAAAATGTAATAGCTTCATCTTTAGATGCTTTTTTTAATGCATCACTTATGCCTTGGGCGAGAATATCAATCTCTTTATCTGTGAAAATACGTCGTTCTTTATTCGTTGAGCTAGAGGAGATAATTGAGGTGAGACCTGTTTGCTCTTTCTCTTGAATTTCAAGTTGGCTAAGAATTCTAGCGACTTTTTGAGCATCTAATTGATAGGGATGGGTAGCGTTTCCACCCGTTTTTTGAGAACTGACCCCTATGTAGTCAGTACCATCTTTCCAAAGAGTTTCTGTGGCGGCCTGGCTATTGGTGAAAGCTAGGGAGAGAGCAGGTATCAGCATAAGTTTAATTAAAGTGGCACGATTCACGGCATTGTTCCTTATTATCTTTTTTAGTTTTACCTCATAACGCAAAAGATATGCCACAGCCTAAAACTAATCACTGGTTCCAATTCAAAGCTCGCTGAATGCATTGTAATAGCTGAATTTATGTGGAGAGGTTAATTCATAAGTTGCTGCCCAGTAGACGGGGGATAACGTTTCTTTGTTGTTGAAAAGCCACAGGTGTCATCAGTTTAGCGACATATGTTGCATTTATTGCTCTGTTTGAGCTTTTGTCGTTTTTTGTTGCTGATTGGGTGTCGCATCGCCTTCTTTTTTTCTTATTTGTTTTTGTTTTTTTTGTCGTTAACTGCTTGTTTTATTAGGTTTATCTTGTGTTTTTGCTGTGTTGCATTTGTGCGACGTTTGTTGTGGACAGTTGTCTTTTTTCTACCAAATAAAAATTGATGCCTAGTTTTTGATTTTTAGCTTTTCTAATGAAAAACAAAAAAATAATCATTAAAAATCAAATAGATATGAATTTATTTTTATCTTTTTGTTTTTTTTGGCGCACCCTTTGCAGATTCAGGCATAGCAAGTCTCAAACTTCTTTAAATGAATTTTACGACTTACAAATATAAAGATAACTAAACGGTGAGATAAATCGTGGAACGTAGATCATTTTTAAAATCTTGTGCATGTATCGCAGCTGTTGGTGCTACTGAGGGATTGTCTAGTAGTCACGCTGAAGCAGCTTCCAAAAAACCAGAAAGCATGAGGCCAAAACCAGGGGATCAGCTTGTTGTTGAAGATGGTCATGGTAATGCCCGTGTAATTTCTGCATCTGAATTGAAATTAGAAGTACAGCAGATTATGGCGTTCCCCCAAGACCCTGTTACTGGCGTTATCCGCAGTGGCTCTCGATTTAATAAGGTCATGGTAATGCGTCTGAATCCTGAGCTTATGGATGAAGATACTAAAAAGAATTCAGCTGATGGTGTTGTTGCCTATTCGGCTATTTGTACCCATCAAGGGTGTGATGTGAATTCGTACATTGAAGATAAAAAGGAATTCTTCTGCTTCTGTCATTATTCCAGATTTAATCCATATGAGGCGGGCAAAGTAACTAACGGTCCTGCAACAAGACGCTTAGCAATGCTGCCGATTGAGATTAAGGACGATTTTATCATCGTCAAAGAACCATTTACCCGTAAACCAGGTTACAAAAAGTAAGTTTAAACAGAGTCTCTATTCCCCGTTTGGGGGTTTCCTAAGAAGACAAATAAAAACAACCAGGAGTGAGCTATATGTCATTAGCTAAACAGTTTGGGATACTTGCCGTAGCATTGGCTGTTACACCTGCTGCTTTTGCAGTAGGCGGTGCAACCGCTGCTAAGTCAAACCCATTAACAAACTACAGCCCAGTTACTGAAGCTAGGCTACAAAATCCAGAGCCAGAAAACTGGCTTCAATGGCGTGGTACTTATGAAGGTTGGACGTATAGTCCACTAGATCAGATTAATGCTGATAACGTTTCTGACCTTGTACCAGTATGGTCATATTCTACAGGTGAGCTAGAAGGTCACCAGGCACCACCTATCGTCAATGACGGTGTGATGTTTATCTCTACGCCAAATAACCAGGTTATTGCGCTTAATGCAGAAACAGGTGATGAGCTTTGGCGTTATAAGAAAGAGATTCCTGAAGAGCTTTTCCAGTTACACCCAACTAACCGTGGTGTAGGTTTGTATGGCGATAAAGTATACCTAGCTGCAACAGATGCATGTCTAGTTGCTTTGGATGCTAAAACAGGTGAAGAGTCTTGGGTTACTTGTGTTGCTGATTGGCAGGACGGTTACTATATGACATTGTCTCCGCTTATTGCGAAAGGCAAAGTTATGGTAGGTGTTTCTGGTGGTGAATATGGTATTCGTGGCCATATCACAGCAGTTGATGCTGAAACTGGTAAAATTGAATGGAAAACTCATACAATTCCAGCACCAGGCGAGCCAGGTAGTGATACGTGGAAAGGCGATGCTTGGAAAACCGGTGGCGCATCTGTATGGATCGCAGGTACTTATGACGCTGACATGGGTGTAGCGTTCTATGGTACTGGTAATGGTGGCCCTTGGATGCCAGATACTCGTCCAGGCGATAACCTATATGCTAACTCTGTAGTAGCAATTGATGTTGCAACAGGTAAGATGAAAGGTTACCACCAATACCATCACAATGATGCATGGGATTGGGATGAAGTATCTCCGCCTGTAATTATTGATTACAAGCACAAAGGCAAAAACATTAAAGGCCTCGTACATGCGGGTCGTAATGGTTACCTTTGGACGCTTGAGCGTCATAAAGATGGATCTATTGGTTTCGTAGATGCTGAACCATTCGTTAAGCAAAACGTATTTAAGAGTATAGATCCTAAAACGGGTCGTCCAACATATGACCCTGCACATACGCCAGGTACAGGTAAAACTGTTACTTTCTGCCCATCTCTTTGGGGTGGTAAAGATTGGCCGCCAGAAGCATACAACCCTAAAACAGGTCTTTTCTACATCCCTGCACATGAGAACCTTTGTTCTGAAATGGGCGGTGTAAAACTAGCACCTCGTAAGTCTGGTGAGTTGTATATTGGTGTACCTATCTCTGACATCCTTACTAACATCCGTTTGACTGATGCTGCTAAAAACGATCATATTGGCGAAATTCAGGCTTGGGATCTTAAGAAAGGCGAGAAGGTATGGCAGTTCAACATGAAAGAGATGAACTGGGGTCCGTTGCTAACTACTGGCGGTAACTTGTTGTTCTCTGGTGGTTCTAATGACCGTATGTTCCGTGCACTTGATGCGCGTACTGGTAAGAAACTTTGGCAGTACCGTGCTAACTCAGGTATCACTGCGGTTCCTTCTAGCTGGAGTGTAAATGGTACTCAGTTTATCGGTGTTCAGGCTGGTTGGGGCGTAGATGCTCAGCGTATGCAGGGTGCATTTGATGCTGTAATGGACCATACAACTGCAGTTCCACAGGGCGGTGTTCTACATGTATTCGCTCTTAAGAAAAATGCAGACAAACTAATGGAAGCTGCAGCTAAATAAGCAGTAAATCCATCCTAGAGTCAGGTTAGTAGTTCTACTTTCCTGACTCTTATTTCCCCCCATAAGAATAAAGAGAATATGTCATGTTAGAAGCCCCTGTTTATAGAAATTATATTAATGGCGAATTTATGGCGGAGCCTACGTCAACTATTGATGTATTTAATCCTGCTAATGGCCAATTATTATCCCGTGTCCCTAATGCTTCAGCTGATGAAGTTGACTTGGCTGTTGGCGCTGCAAAAGCAGCGCAGAAAGATTGGGCTGCAAAACCAGCAAATGAGCGTGCGGGCTACTTGCGAGTTATTGCGAACAAAATTCGTGAAAATGCAGACAGGTTAGCAACAATCATTACAGAAGAGCAGGGTAAAGTGCTAAGCCTTGCTAGAGTCGAAGTGGATTTCACTGCCGACTATATGGACTATATGGCTGAGTGGGCTCGCCGTATTGAGGGCGAAGTAATTACAAGTGATCGTCCAGGTGAAAATATTTTCCTTTTTCATAAGCCTGTAGGTGTAGTTGCAGGTATTTTGCCTTGGAACTTCCCATTCTTTCTTATTGCAAGAAAAATGGCGCCAGCTTTAGTTACAGGTAACACTATTGTTATCAAGCCAAGTGAAGAAACACCGAATAACTGCTTTGAGTTTGCTAAGTTAGTTGCAGAAACTGATCTACCGAAGGGCGTATTTAACGTTGTATGTGGAACAGGTGCTGGTGTAGGTAGCACTTTGACAACTCATACAAGTGTTGACCTTATTAGCTTTACAGGCAGTGTTGAGACGGGATCTCGTATCATGGCTGCTGCTGCACCAAATATTACTAAGTTAAACCTTGAGCTTGGTGGTAAGGCGCCAGCGATTGTTATGCCAAGTGCAGATATTGACCTAGCGGTTACTGCAATCAAAAACTCTCGTGTGATTAACTCAGGCCAGGTTTGTAACTGTGCAGAGCGTGTTTATGTTCACGCATCAGTTGCTGATGAATTCATTAGTAAAATGACCGCAGCTATGGCTGAAACCACTTATGGTGATCCAATTGTAAACCCAGATGTTGATATGGGGCCTTTGGTTAATAAGATTGGTTTAGATAAAGTTGCAGCAATGGTTGAAAAGGCAAAAGAGCAGGGCGCGACAGTAACTACGGGTGGATCTATTGCTGATTTGGGTAAAGGATTCCATTACCAACCGACAGTTATTTCTGGTTGTACAAGTGATATGGAGATCATGAATAAGGAGATCTTTGGTGCCGTACTTCCTATCCAGATAGTAAACGATCTTGATGAGGCGATCTCTATTGCTAATGCATCTGAGTATGGATTAACTTCGTCGATTTATACGCGTGATTTAAATGAAACAATGAAAGCTATTAATGAGTTGGATTACGGTGAAACTTATGTGAACCGTGAAAACTTTGAAGCGATGCAAGGCTTTCATGCTGGTGTTCGTAAATCTGGTATCGGTGGTGCTGACGGTAAGCATGGTTTGTATGAATATACTCATACTCATGTTGCCTATATCCAGCGTTAAGTGTCAATAAACTCTTAGCAGCCAATGCTTGAAAATGAGGAGCTAATTAGCTCCTCATTTTATTTGATTTTGGGGTATCTATGGAAAAATTAAAAAGGAAGTTGTCACTATTAAATATCCCTGTTTATGAAATAGAAGCTGAGGATGCTTTGCCTGAGGTTATTTATACCCATTTAGAACTAATAGATGAAGATCTTTTAGTGTATGAGCCAAAGATATACTTTGGTACAGATAGTATTAATTCTTCTTATAGTAGTGAACATTTAAATGTTATTGTCTTTCAAACATTATTAGCTGTTGAGGAAAGTTCGATCTTATTTGTAGATCAGAATGTTAACGATAGTATAAGGCTAGCTGATTTATCTAACTACTCTGTATTAGTCGTTCAGGAACGTAATGTAGTTGACTGCATTGAGGTCGCTTTACATAGAATTAGCGGTGCTTCTGGTTACTATAATAACAATATAGAAATAATATCACCTGGTTCTATCCCTTCTAATTCAATAATTGTTATCGTAAAAGACTAATTTTAATTCCTTTCTTAAAGTCCCTATATAAAAATAATCTTTTATATGTCTCCTTAAATGAAAGTGTATAGTTTTAAATACATTTTTATTTCGATATCTTTTTTGAGTGTCGCTTTCTGTATTTTAAATTATATATTATGTTTTATAATTGCGACACTTGATGCAGCTTTGTTTTTGTTTGTTTAAATTTTTAAAGGTATTTATCCTTGTTTTATAGGGTTTTATTGTTATTTTTAGTTTTCTGCTGAGTTGGCATTATAACTGCTTTGTTTATGTCGATAGTTAATAAATGGTTAGTTACATCATTTATTTAATGACATAAATTTAAGAAAAATAAGGAAAAGTCATTTATGAACCCTTTAACCGCTACTTCTTTAAGTATCGCTATATTCGGTGCGTTAGCTACCTGGATGGCACTTAGTCCTTTATCAGGTCTCGTTCTGATTTGGGCGATCTTCGTTGCGTGGGCAGCATTTGCTGCTTTAGGCGCGGATAATACTGCATTCAAAAATACTATTGTTTGCGGCGTATTCGGCGTTGTTATTGGCTGGATAGGCGCTTTTATTCTATTAAAACTTCCATTAGGTGAAGTTTTAGGTGGTCCATTATGGGCGGCAATAGTCGTGGCAGTAACTGCCTTTACCGTAGTGTTCGCTTCTAACCTTTCAATTTTTGGAGCGGTGCCTGCATCGGTTCTTTCTTATGCTGCAACCTTCGCTTACCTGCTTCAGACCGAAGGGAAGATGTCTTTAGAGACATTAACATCAGCATCATTTGAAAACCCATTATTAATCATCTCTCTATCATTTATTTTGGGAGCTGTTTTTGGAAAGCTTTCAACCTTAGCAGCAGGCGCAGTGTCAGCAGAAGCATAAGGTTTTTCACCCTGTTATACGAGTAGTACCCTTCGCTCTCGGTACCGCATCTTCTACGGTGGTACCAAATCCATCCGCTATTCACGGCGGCTTTAGCCCTAAATCTTTGGTTTAGGGCTTTTTTTTATATTTTTCTGTCACTTAAAAATGCTGTGAAGTGGGCTCTTTGCTGAAAATAATTAGGGATAAATATTGATGTGAAAGGGGGATATGAGAGGAGCTAGCTTAGAGATAAAAAAACCGGGTATTTATATAAATACCCAGTTTTGTTTTAAGAGTAATAAGGGCTAGCCAAGAGGTCTAGCAATCGTTAGCTCACGTAAGTAATCATAGAATGTTTCTGGGGAGTTTACGCCACCACCAACACCACTCATATTGATCCCGCCGTAAGGTAAGCCATATGCAAAAACGTTATGAGCGTTAATCCAGCTGTTCCCTGCAATCATCTGTTCTGCTACACGGTTGCAGCGTTCGATATCACGACTGAATACACTATTTGCTAGTCCGTATTCTAAGCTATTAACTAGATCTAGTGCTTCACTTTCAGTTTTGAATTTAACAAGAAAAGCAGCTGGGCCGAAGATCTCTTCTTTAAAGCAGATGTTGTTAGGTGAGCCTGTTAATAGATAAGGTGCTACGTAGTAGCCACCATCATGACCGTCAACAGAAACCTTACCCCCTGCTAATACTTCAACGGCGCCTTCAGTTAAGCCTTTATCTAAATACTCGAGAACTGTATCTTGTTGGGCTTGGCTCACGACAGGTCCCATCTCTGTTTTTGGATCTATACCAGGACCAATAACAGTGCTTTTCAATTTTGTTGTTACTTTTTCAACAAACTGATCGTAGATGTTTTCGTGAATTAACCAACGCGTTGCGGTACAGCAAACTTGTCCAGTGTTTAGAGTGATCGCGCCTGCAAGCTGCTCTACAGCATTATCTATATCAGCATCATCAAAGACAACCGCAGCACCTTTACCGCCAAGCTCTAGTTTGCAAGGAATAGGACGTTGACCACACATGGAGGCTATCTGTTTGCCTACACCGGAAGAGCCTGTAAATGATATACGGCGTGTTTTAGGATGTTCAATAAGTGGTGTGCCTACAGCTCGACCTGCACCAACAACAACATTAATTACGCCAGCAGGAATGCCAACTTCTTCAGCTAACTTGCATACATAAAGAGTAGTTAGAGGTGTTAATTCGGCAGGTTTTATAACAACAGTATTACCCGCAGCTAATGCAGGTATAACGTTCCACATGAGAAGATCAAAAGGGAAGTTCCAAGGAAAGATAAAACCACAAACGCCATAAGGGGCGCGGTGGACGCGTGCGTCCATATCTTTTAAATCTAAAGTTTTGCCGTAATCAGCATTTACTGCAAGATCTGCATAGTAACGTACACATTCAATACCGAAAGGAATGTCAAAACCATCAGCATTTACGAATGCCTTACCTACATCAAGGGCTTCTAGCTGAGCGAGAGTTTCTGACTCGCTTTCAAGCTTGTCTGCAAGGCGGTTTAAATACTGAGCGCGTTCGGCAGGTGATAGTGCTGACCAGCTTTTAAATGCCTTATCTGCTGTTACTACTGCAAGGTTAACATCTTGTGCGTTACCAGAAGAGACAGTGGCAATTTTTGATCCAGACGATGGATCAATAACATCTGTAGTTTTTCCGCTTTCGCTATTAATCCATGTACCGTTAATGAATTGAGGGATCGGTTGGCTCAAAAACTCTTTTGCTTGAGAACTTAATAGATCGTTCATACATTGCTCCATTGGCTACTCATTAGTTTTATTATGAAGTGATTTATTGAGCAGTATATGTGCCAGATTTTAAGCGTCTTTAGAAAAATATTTAAACGTAATTGTCTGTTAAATATATGTTTTTTGGTGTTTTTGGTGGGTTTTTATTAGCGGCTTATATAGTTAAGAATGGAACGATGCAGCGGAGAGATTAGTGTTTTAATAATGCAACAGCTGTCTCTTTTTATATATTTTATTTAGCAAGGCTAGGTAAACAAAAAGGACCTGCCTCAGAGTGCGAACTTAGGCAGGCCAAAGCCACTGCTGTCGTGACAGTAGTCTTGAAGAAAACTGAGGCAGTATGTTTTCTTCAAAGGTGAAAAAAGAGCACCTTAAAAAGGTGCTCAAGATCACCGGAGGGTGAATTGATGAAGAAATTCTCTAGCTAGTAAGGTGGGAGCCCGAAGGGGGGGGCTCCCATCTTTACCTGTTAGAAAGTTACAGATGCTTCTACGATTAAGCCATCCCACTCTGTGCCGCCAGCAACACTAGAGTCTGTAGCGCCACCGCCGGAGAACTGATCTTCTTCCTGTTTAACATATTCTGCTTTAAACAAAGTAGAGTCGTTCATCCAGTAACCAGCACCTAGCTGTAGGCGTGTCGCTTCGTTAGGACCGCTGATACCAGCGCTTTTGTTTTCTGATTCAGCATAACGAGCAGCAACGTAGAAATCATTGCTGATATCGTATTTACCTTCGATTGACCAGAAAGCCATTTTAGATTTTTGAGCTACATAAGCTGTAGAGGTTAAGCCTGAACCGCCTGTGCCTTGGCCTACCCAGCTGTAATCATCTTCCGCTTGACCGATAAGGCCGTGTATAAGGAAGTTGTTAGCTTTATATTGAACATCAGCCTGCCAAATGAAGGCATCAACACCAGGAACGATCAATGGATGAGTTCCGCGTGCATTAACAGCAGTGCTTGCGAACTGGTAGTTATCGCCATCACCAACAGCAATCAATGAACCAGCCGCTTTGCCAGCAACTGATGCTTGGTCGTGGTTAGTTTTAAATGTACCAGCACCAAAAGAAAGACCACTTTCTAGGTTAACGGTACCGCGTAAACCCATGTTGTAGCCGTGACCGTCAGAGAAATCTGTGAAGAAATCTGGTGTTGCTAGTACGGCATCCCAAGTTACGTTTGTGCCGCCAGATAGATTGTGAGAACCATAAGCCCATAGGCCTTCCTCAGCAGTAATCATGTCGACTAGACCGTTACCTACGAACGGGTTGCTTTGTACAGCAGCACCATCTGAGTAGCGGATAAAGTTTTGAGTTGTTGAAACAACGTTACCTAAACGAACACCTGTGTTGTTAGGTAGGTCAAATTGAATCCAGCCTAAATCTTGGCTGATTGCAGCGCTGCCATTACCCCAGTCGTTAGGTTCTTCAGCTAACTCAGCGAAAACGGAAACATTCTCAGAGATCTGAGCATTGATGTTCAATGCAAAGCGCATGCGTTGGAATGCAGAGTCAGAGGATGCATCGCCAGCGTTTGCTGCGGCTCCGTCTACATCAATGCCTGATTGCCATGACTGCATAGCCGCGCCACTGATTTTGATTTTTCCATCCATGAATTCTGCAGCAGTTGCTGTTGTTGCTACAGCGGACATAGCAAGAATTGCAGCGGCAACATTCATGTTGATTAGTGTTCGTTTCATTAACGAATCCCCCTAACTTTATTATAAGTAAGTTTTTGTTTTGGTTTTTTAAAATAATTAAATTTAATTACTCTAGCCGACTTTAATATCGCAATTGCTGTGCCAGATGTGTTTTTACTGAGGTTTTTATTTATATGTTTTTGAAAAATAAGGGGAAATGTTTTTTTCTATTTTATTTTGAACTAAATGTTTTTTCTTAGGTCTGTTTTTTTGTAAATCACCTGTCGCATTAATGTTTTAAATTTGCGACAACTGTTCTTTTTCTTGTTTTATTTTTTCATATAAGAGATGGGTGTTGTAATTGTCGCACGGTATGTTTCATTTGTTACTTTAAAGAAACATGTGTCGCATTTTTTAATAAAAAAAAGCACTTATTTAAAGTGCTTTTTATTTTTAAAAGGTATTTTTAAATTAAGACTTTTTCTCATCAAGCGTGATTGCTATTTTATAGCCTTCATCGCTTTTTCCAACAAGGTATACAACAGAGTTGTACTCTTCTTTGCTGGTTTTGCTTTCTTCATCGCTGTTTTCAAAGTAGATTCTCATTAAGTGTGTAACAGGCATATTGCTATGATATTTCTTGTTACCTACAGAGAAGTTCTTTAAAAATTCAGTATCAGCTTCTTCAAACTCGGTTTTCGCTACTTTGCGGCCAAAGTTGTTACGTGTATAAACACGTACCATTTTAGCTTTATATTTTCTGACGCCTTCCCAGTTTACTAAAGCTTCTATATCAGAATAGTTTTTGGCCTCATGAGCCACTAAGAAACGTTCTAATAATGACTCTTTAGTGTTTGCTATGTCAGAAGCGTGCGCACTAAAACAACAAATAATAAAAAACAATGGCAGTATTTTTTTTAACATTTTTATTTTCTCCGTTGATCTATCAATTCTAAGTGATAAATTCATAGATTTGCTTTTAATCGATAAATTTAATGCAGGTGTTATGCCAATTAATGCAAAGTTTGAAAGGGTGGTTTTTGAAGGGGCTGTTTTAAAATAGCGAATATTAAATAGGTGTTTTTAAGTGTCTTAAGGCTGGAAATGAGATATTCCCAGCCTTAAGATTCGTCATTAAAGAATCAATAGATATCATTCGGTTGAACGATGTTATATTTTTTCATTTTTCGATAGACGGTTGAGCGGCAAATATTCAACTCTTCAGAGACTTGAGTGATATTCCAGCGATATTGACGTAATGCATCGACTAGGCGGCGTCCTTCCTCATCATTTACGAAATCAGATAGACTCATTGGTTTCTCTGTTTCAGGTATGACTTCCTCTTCCTTGAAGAGCTCTTTCGATGCACGAACTTCAATAGGTAGATCATCAATTGTAATGTGCTTTTCTTTTGATACAGCTAAAGCGTAGCGTAGTACGTTAGCTAGTTGGCGTATATTACCAGGCCAGTGATAGTCGTGAAGTATCTGTCGAGCCTGAGGGGCAAAGACTACATCAGCAGAGCCACCTAGTTCTCGATCAAGAATGCAATCAATAATAAAGTCTTTATCATTGCGATTTCGAAGGGTAGGTAGTTTTAGCGACATACCGTTGAGTCGATAATAAAAATCCTCGCGGAATAATTTGTCTTTAATATGCTGCATTAGGTCTTGATGTGTTGCAGAGATAACTTGTATATCTAGAGTTATGGGTGCGGTTGCACCTAAAGGCATTATCTCGCGTTCCGCTAGAGCGCGTAGTAAGCGAGTTTGTAGTTGTGCCGGCATATCACCTATCTCATCTAAGAAGATAGTCCCGCCGTTAGCCTGTTCAAGTTTACCCTTCATTCCTTTTCGGTTTGCGCCGGTAAAGGAGCCGCTTTTATAACCAAAAAGTTCGCTTTCTATTAAAGATTCTGGAATCGCGGCACAATTTAATGCGATGAAAGGCCCGTTCTTTTTATCGCTTGCGTCGTGAATGGCGCGAGCA
This sequence comes from Neptuniibacter sp. 2_MG-2023, assembly GCF_030547495.1. Taxonomy (NCBI): domain Bacteria; kingdom Pseudomonadati; phylum Pseudomonadota; class Gammaproteobacteria; order Oceanospirillales; family Oceanospirillaceae; genus Neptuniibacter; species Neptuniibacter sp. 2_MG-2023. The sequence goes on from NZ_JAUOQC010000015.1 coordinate 82,376, forward strand.
AAGGCTTCTTTGCCTGTGCCTGTTTCACCGGTTATTAGGATAGGAATGTCCTTATTTATGACATGTCTTATCTGCTGAACATTGCGAAGCACTCCCTCGTCTTCACCTGCTAGCTCTTCTAAAGTAGGGTGTTTGTGTTTATGTGTAGACGCTGAGGCCTCTTTAGGTTTTATAATTGCACTTTCATTAGAGCCTGTTATTAGCTTGTTGGCAGGTACGCGAATGGCTATCTCTATCTCGTCCAGTAATTTTGGCGATTGATGCCTAACGGTTAATGCGCCGCCGTTGCTTTGGGTGAGTAGTTGATCCACATTTAAGCCAACAATATCTTCAATTTGCATGCCTAAGAGTTGTTGGTCTCTATCAAGGAGGTGCTCGTATTCTGCAAATGCAGAACGGTTAGCCCCGATTACGACGCCGCGCTCATTGACGGCTAATAATTGTTCTTGTGCCAGATCGGAAAAGTTATTGGTCTCTTTTACGTTCATGGTGATCTGGCCACGATAGGTTTGACGAAAATAACTATTCTCAATCATTCGGCCATACATGCAGATCATCTGCAGGGTTAAAAATTGGCTTTCTTTGCTGCCTGAAGCGTTAAGGCATGAGGCATTGAGGCAGCCTTTTAGATTGCCTAGTGGATCAAAAATTGGGGTAACTGAGCAGCTTAGCTGGCTATGGTTGGCAAAAAAGTGTTCATGATGATGAATTATCATAGACTCTTTTTCTTCTAAACAGGTGCCTATACCATTTGTACCTGCTTGTGATTCTCCCCACGTTGAACCAACCAATAGACCCGCGTTTTGCCAAATTTCTTTGGACATTTTAGGGAGGCGTGCATCTAAGGTTAAACCGGATTCATCCGTTAATAGAACGGAGAAGCCTGCGTCGGCGATTCGTTTTGATAAACCAGTTAAGCCATTTCGGGCAATATTCAGGTAATCTTCGTGAAGTTGTAACTGTTCTTGAATCTCATAATGAGTCAGGATATCTACCGGTTGAGGGGATTTTGGATCTAGGCCGTGCTTTAATAGGCTTCTTTCCCAAGATTGCGCTATACGATCTCCGGGGGTGAATTTTCGATCTTGGAAATTCCCTGTTACGTAGGCGACAACGTCCTTGGTGCCATTTATTTGTGGCATATTTCTCATGCTGGATTCGCTCCTGCCTTAACAATCTTATTTATATAGATGAAAGAGAATGTTTTCAGCTATTTAAGTCGTAAGGCTTTTTATTTTTGTTATACGAGTTCTACTGTAACAATGTTTGGCTACATTGTTCATGAAATCTTTGCAGGATGTATGCCAGCCTAATTCTTTCTTTTATGTGTGTGATTTGCATAGTTAATTGGCTCCTAGTTTGGTCTTAAATTGTATAATTTTTGTATGCGAATTGGTTGGAATGTTGAGGCGATTTTTATCGCGATCTAAAAAAATCACATTGTGTTTATGTTTTCTAACTATTTGATAATTAAAACTTAAACAAGTCGATTGTTGTTTTTATGCACCGGTCTGTTGCAGCGCTGAATCAAATGTTTCTTTTTTTATCAGACGGGTGCGTATTTTACATCGTGAGTTGAAATGACACAGGTGTGTCAAATATGAAACATTAGATGATTATTGCTACACATGTAGCAGTATCGCTCATAGAGAGCTGGCAATCTATAGTGTTGGCGGTAGGTTGTCGATGTCGATTTTTGTTTTCTTTAGTGGATTATTTTATTTCCCCTCTATTTGATTCTCTTTTCTGGGATTTTGTATAGTGCTAGGCGGTCTGTCTTGTCTTTGCTGAAGCGCTATGGGTGTTTATATCTTCTTTTTTGTTTTTTTATCCAGCTCTTTTATTTACTTGTTCTTTTTCAACTAGTTGCTGCTCTTTTGTTCTCTCTTCTTTGCTTTTGGCATATATCTTGATGATTAACAGCTTTGGTTGTTACTCATAACTCGTTGTTAAAAAGTAGTTTCTAGTAATTTTGAAGTCTGCTAGCGAGTGCTTTGGGTTGAGTTCTTAAAGATAATTATAAAAAGAAGAGCAGTGGATATATGAGTTTATATAAAAGTATTGAACGGACTTTATTTAATTCTCTTACTAAAAAGATAGTAGGTAATGTCCTTTTTCTGATTATTCCTAATATTATTTTGATGGTTTTAGTTTATCGTCATACGCAAAGTGTTGAGTCGATTTTGTTGTCTGCTGAGGTGGGCGACTCGACTAAGCAGTTGTTGGGGGATGCATTAGGTGTGTTTTGGTTATCGGCTTCAGTCACGGTTGGGTTGGCTTTAGCAGGTGGTATTTTCACTATTTTTTTTATGCGCCACCTTTTTCTCAAACCGATTCAGGATATTACTCGGGTTTTAAGTGCTATTAAGGAGAAGGGGGGAGATATATCGGTAACGCTGCCTGTTTATACTTGTGATGAAATTTCAGTCATGGCGCAGAGTTACAATGAGTTCTCTTCAAAGCTTAAGGATATTATTGCGGATACGCGTTCAAGAAGTGTGAATATTGCGGTGTCGGCGGCGCGTCTTAAAAAAGTGATTGGGCAGGCAAGTAATAACGCAAGTGATCAAGAGGATAAAGCGCATCAGGTTTTTCAGTCTAGCAGTGAGTCCACTCAGGCTATAGATGAGATCGCTAGAAGTACTATCCAGATAAGCGAGCAGAACTCATCAAATCTTAATGATGTGCGGGGCTCAAGTTCAGAGCTGCTGAAGGTCCAAGAGCAGGTTGAAGCCATTCATCAGCTAGTTAGTGAGTTTCAAACTAAAATCGCGAGCTTACATGCAAATTCGCAAAATATAACGCAAATACTATTGATGGTTCAGGAGTTCTCTGAGCAAACAAATCTGTTAGCGCTTAATGCATCTATCGAAGCTGCGCGTGCGGGTGATGCTGGGCGAGGATTTGCGGTTGTGGCTGATGAGGTTAGGGGGTTGGCTCAAAAAGTGGGTTCAGCTACGAGTGAGATTGATAAAAATATCTCACAGATGTCATCCCTAGTATCAGATACGGGTAGTAGTGCTAAGAATATTTTGGGTTATGTTGAGTCAACGGGGCAGTTTATTGAGCAAACAAATATTCAGTTTGGTCAGTTGGTAACCGACTTTGAGCAGGTGGATGGTCAGTTGTCCGGTATTAGTGCTGCGATTGATGAGCTTTCGTATACCAATAAAAGCTCCCATAAGCAGGTGGATCTGATTACTAAAATTTCTGCGGAGATTAAGCAGGAGATGGAGCATTCTCAAAGTTTCTCTAATGATTTAGAGGTATCGACTGAGGAGAGCCAAGAGTTGTTATCTCGTTTTATTATTGGCTACGGTGCATTTGAAAGCATTATTGTGAAAGGCAGGGGTTTTCATAGTGAGCTGCAGGGACTGCTCGAAGAGCTTGGTCAGCGCTGTAATATTTTTGATACTAATTATCAGCGAGTTAATCCAGATCAGCAGCCAGCAAAATTTGTTACATCTTGTACGGATAAGTTTGATGGTTGTTTTCAGGCTGTCATTGATCGCTTTGTAGAGTTGAACTCTGAGTTTATCTATACCGTATTAGTGGATCAGCGTGGCTATATAGCTACACATCATAAGAAAGTGTCTAAGCCTATGACGGGAGATTTCTCAATTGATAATCTTCAGAGCCGTAATAGACGGATTTTCTTTGACACCCGTTCAGAGCAGCGGAGGGCAACTCATACGCAGTCTTTCCTTATGCAGACTTATATACGCGATACGGGCGAGATACTTAATGAGCTATCAATTCCTGTCTTTGTAGGTGGTAGGCACTGGGGTGCATTAATTATGGGCTTTAATCCCGATGTACTTTTGTAAAGTTTTTTTAAATATGACGTTGGTAAGTGGAAATAAAAATTTTAAATAGTGAGTTAGTTGATGTAATGGCATGAATCTAGCTTGTTATTTTGATGAGAAGTGTAATACCTGTAATGCGCAAATAGCTGTCCGCTTCTGCAACAGGTGTTGCACTTTGTGAAGCAATAGAAAAACAAGTGATAATAAATTTAATAATAGGAGTTACTTATGAAATGGTCTAAACCAGCATATAGCGATCTAAGAATCGGTTTTGAAGTTACTATGTATTTCGCAAACCGTTAAGCTCTATTTCATCTTCCCCGGATGATGGTCGCAACTGTATTTTTTAAGTTGCGTAAGAATGGCGCCTAATCATAGCTGTAATTTAAAGTAATTTATTGAATGGCTTTTTCTGGATTAGGCGCCTTTCGCGCTCAGTTCCACCTCTTATTTTTATTGATGCTAAAGCGTCTGTAATAAAATAAGCCAACTAGAAGAATAATAATGAAAGTACAAGTATTAGGCTCAGCTGCTGGCGGCGGTTTTCCTCAGTGGAACTGTAACTGTCGTAACTGTGCAGGCGTGCGTGCCGGCACTATCAATGCAAAAACTAGAACACAGTCCTCTATTACCGTCAGTGTTGATGGCGAGAACTGGATCCTCTTTAATACCTCTCCCGATATTCGTGAACAGTTGGCCAGTTTTGGCCCTATGCAACCTAATCGTGCGATCCGCGATACCGGTATTGCTGCGATCGTCTATATGGATAGTCAGATCGACCACACCACCGGCTTATTGATGCTGCGTGAAGGCTGCCCCCA